>JAZDHC010000141.1:0-16668 GCA_043806395.1 Candidatus Desantisiibacteriota bacterium
TTATTAACATCTATCTGCTTCAACGCATCTATAGCCTTATCATTTATTGCCTGTGCCAGATCAAAGATACTCAGTTGAACATATTTTTCTTTTTTCCCCTTTACTCTGGCTAATTTAGGCTTTCCATTACCAGCGATGCTGTCCATTTCAAGGTTATCAAGGATATCTGTTGCCCGCAAGATTACCTCTTTTGGCAGGCCGGCAAGCTTTGCCACATGAATACCATAGCTCTTATCTGCCCCGCCTGGAATAATCTTCCGCAAAAAAATAATCTTATCCCCCCATTCCTTAACCGCAATGTTATAATTTTTAATCCCTTTGAACAATAATTCCAGCTCTATCAGCTCATGGTAATGGGTGGCAAACAATGTCCTTGCCTTGATCGCACTATGGTTGTGAATATATTCAGCTACTGCCCAGGCAATACTTACCCCATCAAAGGTGCTTGTACCCCTGCCTATTTCATCAAGGATGACAAGGCTTTTTGGGGTTGAATTATTCAGGATATTGGCTGTTTCAATCATCTCCACCATAAAGGTACTCTGCCCCTTCATCAATTCATCCGATGCCCCGACTCGGGTAAATATCTGGTCAACCACCCCTATCTCTGCCTTTTTGGCAGGAACAAAGCTGCCTATCTGTGCCATCAGGACAATCAGGGCAACCTGACGGATGTAGGTAGATTTTCCAGCCATATTGGGACCGGTAATAATCAATATCTGATTATTGCTTTGATCCAGCAGAGTATCATTAGGGACAAAGCCTTCCCCTGCCAGCACCTTCTCTACCACAGGGTGTCTTGCATCCTTGAGTAGAATGGTATCCCCATCGTTTATCGCTGGTCTGGTGTAATCGTTTTCCACAGCCACCTTAGCCATAGATACCAGTACATCCAGAATGGCTATTGCTCGGCTAACTTGCTGGATTCTACCTATTTTGCTAATAATCTCATCCCTTATCCTCAGGAATATCTCATATTCAATCCCTGCAATCCTTTCACTGGCACTAAGAATTTGTACCTCTTTTTCCTTTAATTGCGGGGTAATAAACCTTTCTCCATTTGCAATGGTCTGTTTGCGAATATAATCTTGCGGAACCATGTGCAGGTTTGCTTTTGTTACCTCAATGTAATAACCAAAGACCCTATTGTAGCTAATCTTAAGCGATCCAATTCCTGTCCGTTTAATCTCTTCCTGTTGTAGCTTGAGTATCCATCCCTTGGCATCCCTCGTTATCTCATGCAGTTCATCTAATTCCTGATTGTATCCCGGCTTTATTATTCCCCCTTCTCGCAAAGAAAGTGGCGGGGTATCATGGATAGCTTTGTCTATTAATTCCACAACATCCCTTAATTCATCCAGATCGAGTACCGTATCCTTTATGACTTTTCGTTGACATGAACTAAGAGCAGTTTTTATGTTCGGAATAATAAGCAGGGATTCTTTTAAGGCAATAATGTCCCTGGCATTTGCCAGACCAGCATCTATCCTTCCGGCAAGCCTTGCCAGATCATGGATAGACTTCAGACAGGTAGTAATTTTTTCCCGCAAGGAAGATGATTGGCGAAATTCCTCCACCCCATCCTGACGATAGATTATCTCCTCTACTTTCAGCAATGGCTGCTGTATCCATGAGCGAAGCAGCCGCCCACCCATAGCTGTAACTGTCTGATCCAAAACCCAGATAAGGCTGCCTGTCTTTTCCCCGCTCCTGATGGTTTTGGTTAATTCAAGGTTTCGCCAGCTTGCCGGGTCAATAGCCATAAATTCTTCCGAGGAATAGGGTGTTACTCTGGTGATATGGCTTAATGATGACTGCCCTGTTTCTTTGAGATAACGAATGATTGCTCCGGCAGCACCAATGCCATGAGTAAGATTGCCACAGCCAAACCCATCCATGGTAATTGTACCAAAGAATCCACACAAAGTGCTCTGTGCTGTATCCAGACTGAATGTCCAATCATCCTGAAGTGTAATGGACATGGCCATATCTTTGGCAAACACAGCAATAGCAGTATCATCCCGTAAGCTTTCAGGAATAAGACACTCCTTTGGACCAAGCCGCATCAACTCTGCAAACAACTTAGCCTCACTGCTGAATTCAGATACCTTGAATTCCCCGGTTGACGGTTCAACAAACGCCAGCCCAATGCCTGCTTTATCCTTATTGATAGCAGCAAGGTAGTTATTAACCTTATCCTCAAGCAGTGCCGGGCTAAGAACAGTGCCCGGGGTAATGGTACGGACAACCTCCCTTTTTACCAACCCCTTAGCTGTCTTTGGGTCTTCCACCTGTTCGCAGATAGCCACCTTTTTGCCTGCCTTAATCAATTTGGCAATATATGATTCAGCCGCATGATATGGCAGACCACACATGGGTACTTTCTTATTTTTGCCTGCTTCACGGGCGGTAAGGGTAATGTTAAGGATTTGAGAGGCAACCGTAGCGTCCTCAAAGAACATCTCATAAAAATCCCCCAGACGGAAGAAAAGGATGGTATCAGGTTTTTCCTTTTTTATATTCAGATATTGACTCATCATTGGCGTAAATTCACTCATTTTGTCACCGTCCATCACCTGCTAATATCCGATATATCCCCTCCATATCCACATTCTCACGAATCACTTCAGCCAGCCTGTCATACTCTGCTTCTTTGGACATTTGATTGGTAGTGATACACATGGGTAATCCTTTCCTCTTCCTCAGGTAGTTTATAAATACCCGCCTGAATTCATGGTTATCAAACAGGCCATGGATGTATGTGCCCATGACCAATCCGTCTTCCCTGACGGCCCCATCATATCTATTCTCAGGGCAGGTGATATTAAACAATGGTGTTATTCCATTGCCATTTGTAGTGTTCCCCATATGGATCTCATAACCCGTTATCTCCACCCCTGATCCAAACATTTCATGACACACCATTGCCTTTACCTGAGTAGTAACCTTTTGGGGCAGAAAGGTGGTGGTAATATCTAATAGCCCCAGCCCATTGATCCCTTCAAGGGATGATTCTGTATGCTCTGGATCCAGAATCTCTGTCCCCAACATCTGAAACCCGCCACAGATACCAAGCAACACAGTATTATTGGACACAAGGGATACTATTTTCTGGCTACACCCTGTTGCATGAAGATAATTCATGTCAGCAATAGTACTTTTCGTACCGGGCAGGATGATCATATCCGGGTTGCCTATGGGTTCACCTGGTTTGACATATCTTAAGGAAACATCCGTCTCTCTGGCTAACGAGTCAAAATCGGTAAAGTTAGAGATATGTGACAATTGAATCACCACCACCTCTATATCACTCGTTTCCCCTACCCTATCCCATTTCCCCAGCCCAAGCGAGTCCTCTTCCTCTATATAAATATCACGGAAATATGGAATAACCCCAATAGTCGGCACACCATATCTCTCCTCCATATATTTAAGTCCAGATTGCAGCAAAGTTTTATCACCCCTGAATTTATTGATGATTATCCCTTTTATTCGGTCGCGTTCGTCCTCTGTTAACAATTCCATCGTACCAGCTATCCACGCAAATGCACCACCCTTGTCAATATCAACAACCAAGATAACCGGTGCATCTGCAACCTTTGCCATATACATATTGACAATATCATTATCCTTAAGATTTATCTCAGCCGGCGAGCCTGCCCCCTCAATAACAATAATCTCATATTGATCCTGAAGCCTGAAAAAGCATTGCCTGATAACCTCTGTAAGCTTCGGCTTATAATTGTGGTATTCTACAGCCTGCATATTGCCAATGGGTTTGCCGCAGACAATAACCTGTGCCCCGGTATCGGTTGTAGGCTTGAGAAGAATAGGGTTCATTTCAACAAGCGGTTCAATGCCTGCTGCCTCCGCCTGAGTTATCTGTGCCCGTCCCATCTCCATGCCGTCTCGGGTAACACCTGAATTAAGTGCCATATTTTGCGACTTAAACGGGGCAACCCTGTAGCCATCCTGTCTGAATATTCTACATAATGCCACCACAATAATACTTTTCCCCACACCAGAGCCAGTACCCTGAATCATGATGGATTTTGACATATTTATTTGTCTCCTGTCTCCGCAATGTCCCCCGCTGGCGGGAGTTAGGGGGAATTCCCCCTTTGAAGGGGGTTAGGGGGATGTAATCCCTTTTCCCACCGCCACAATCAATCCCTCTGCAATCCTCAGTATCTCCTCTGCTTGTGACCTATCCAATGAACTCGGTGTAAACCTTATAATATCACACTCAAATATAAACCTGTCTATCTCTTGCTGAACATCATTTATTATGCCCATTTGCGAAAGAATATCCTTCAACTGATCATGTGTCATTCCCATAGCGGCGAAGTTATACCTATCCCCCAAATAATGTGCCACCGCATCATAAGCCTCTGCTACAAATTCCTTTAACTTCCCTGCCTTAAGCAGGTTTTTCGCTTTTTTCAGATTATTCATAGCCACCTGTTTCGCCCTTTTCCGTTTTACCTTGATCGGATCAGAGTAAAGGTATTTCCTGTACCTCGTAATACCCCATATTATACCGACAATAGCTAACACCAGCAATGCTATGACAGAAATAACCAAAAGAGCATTAACTATCATCTGCCTGCTCACATGGATAATCGGTTTTTCCTGCGACCCTGTGGTTTGTTCAATCCCCTTTGGCAGGGGAATATTTGACGGAAGTATTTTTATATCATAGAAGTCAGATGAAATCTCAACATATTTTCCTGTTGAGGGATTAAAATAAGAAAACCTTATGGGACCAACCCTGCTTTTCCCCTTCCCAATTGGCATCAGAATATATTCAAATGTCTTGCTGCCTGAAACCGAATTATATCCTTTGATAATATTCTCATTAGCATTAACCGACAATTTTTTAACCTTATTATCAAAACTAACCTCTGGCTCAGAGACTGCCTTAACATTCCCATCTCCTACAATCTTAACCCTTAAGGCAAATGGTTTTCCCTGTTCGATTGCCCCTTTATCCATATCTGCTGACAGGCTATACTTGCCAACCGCTCCCTTAAAATTCTTCGGCTTTCCCTTCTCCGGCAGGGGCAAAACTTTTACCAATATTGGCTTTGTCTCTAACTGCATCTCTGGAGAAAAGTTAGAAACCCTTGCCGCAACCGATGCCTTCCCTATCGTTATATCCCCGGGCTGGGTTGGGAATAAAGCAATTTTAACATCCCTGGCAAGATACGAAATACCATTGATTGTCTCTTGTCTGGTATTTTTAATCTCCGGAAGTTCAATTGACCAGAAGCCAACTGTTGTCGGTGGCGAGATGATTGGTGACTCAAGCAGGCTGACCCTCCAATAAAAGATGAGCGTAAGTATCACTGGCTCATTAACATAAACGACATTTTTCGAGATTTTTGTTGTTAGCCTTATTGGATTAGATACCTCTCTATCCTGAGAAACAGAAGAGTCTTGCTCGAAAAGCTCATCAAAAACACCAAATGGGGTTGTAACCCTTGAACCCCTGGTTCTTTGTCCCCCGGCTGCTTTAGTAACAGTAATTGATATAGGCTGTGTCTGGTAGTCTGTCCCGCGGAAGGAAAGCCGTGCTGCACCAATTGAAGCCTGTCCATCTTTTTCCGGCTTTAATGTATAAACAAACCCCTTAACAACACTCATCTTAGCGTTAATTATTGAAATACTTGAAGACTGAGACTGCGAGACAACAGTTAGATTCTTCAAAACAGGGGTCGAAGGGGCTGGCACATTATTTGCCCCAGAACCAGAAATGGTTATCGTATAGCTTAAAAAATCATCTAAGGCAATCGTATCCCTGTCAATGGATGCTTCAATAGATAGCTGATCAGCTAAAACAGGAAAAACTGTCAGGAAAAAAATCCCAAGCCCGAATATTAAAATCCTGAATGTAATCAGGTGATGGGATGTAGATTCTCGTGGATTTGATAAAAATATGTTCTGCAAATGGTTCTCCTTTTTCAGCGGAGGGCAGGTTTTCTAACTCGCCAAATAGCGGACAGTTTACATACAGATGTTTTTTCTTCATCTTTATGATAATCTGTGAAATCTGCGTAATCTGTGGATTAAATTCTAACTGCACAGATCGAAATAATTTTACTCCAAATATTTCCTTAAAACTGCTTCTTTTTGATTTGGTATTGCTACAATCTCTTTTTCTAATTGATTTATTTTTTCTTCAATTTTTTCGATTTCTGAAACGATTTTTTGTTGTTCGGAAAGTGGTAAAACTGGAATTTCAAAAGATGAATATTGTTGTGCATTAATATTTGGTTGTGCGGTTCCGCTTCTCATTCCTAAAACCCAATCTTGATAATTATCACTTTTAAGAATAAAATTTAAAAAACTTGAATTTAATAAATCTTGTTTAACGGTGAATTTTATTAAATAACCTGCATATAAAGCTCTCCCATGTTTTTCTTTATACAAAAATGTTTTGCCAGCAGTTGCACCTGAACGAGCAAAAAGAAAATCTCCTTCTTTTAAAATATATTTTTCTTCAACTCTTTCAGCTGTTTTCCAATCATTATTTAAACTCCCATTGTCATTAATATCCGTTATTCTTATGTAACGGTAATCTTTTTCAGGATTTCCAATAGCAGCACTTTCATTTGCTCCATATAACGGATTTTCACAAAGCAATCCTAACTTTTGTAAACTATATTTAGTATAAAGTTCATTTGCCTTTGAAATTATGTTATTCTTCAACCCTTCAACTTCCTCTTTTGCTTTCTTTTCTTTCTCTTCTAAAACTTCTATTTCAGCTACAATTTTTTCTTGAATTGCTTTGGGGGGTAGGGGGATTTGAATATTTTTCACAACATCTTGAGAAATATTAAGCCTTGCAACGCCACTTCTTAACGCTAAAATATTTTCATATTGTGTTTTAAGGAAATTAAAAAGATAAAAGGGTAAAACTTTTGGACTTGGTAAAATTCCACAAATTGCTTGGTTTGTAGAAGCATCAACACCTAAAATACCTATTTGTCCAGCAGTTGCACCATACATAGCTAAAAGCACAGTATTTTTAGGAAATATTTTTGCAGATGACTTTTGCAATCCTAATTCTGTTATTTTATTTTCAGATTCAAAAATAACTCCTTGTCTTACTTCTCCACTATTAATCCATAAAATATTTCCGTTTTCATAATATTCAGATGTTCCAGATAATGGAGTTCCGCCTGATGAGGTTTTGCAAATATCACCAATTTGAACCAACTCCCACTTACTTTCAATCATTACTTTTTTTTTAACCGAAAGCGAAACATTTTTTTCAAACTCTACCCTATCAAACGAGAGCATATCAACCAGATTGTGGCGAGATATGTTTTTTTGCAAGTTTTCATCAATAGGAAAATCAAAATCTCCATTAAAAGCTTTGTAAATATAAGTACTTGCTTTTTCGGGATTATCAAAAACTTCGGGGTCAAAAAGCTGGGTACAATCTTCTATATTCTTGCCTCTTTGCATTGGGTGTATGCCTTCTTTTCCTTTTGCATTAGAAAACTCATATCCTAAAAAGCGTTTTTCGGCATCTTTTTCGCCACTTTTTACTAACACTACTTTTTGAGGAAAGGCAATAATGAAATAATATAGTTTCTCTTTTTCTTTTTCAAGTAGAATGTCCCAAAATTCTTTATCGTTTTTAGCTTTGATTTTCTTACGGTATTCTACATAAATTTCGTGTTCGCTAACTGCTTTGTTTGGTGTTTTTTTCAATAACGAAATGTAATCATCAAACGAAAGTGTTTGCCAAACATGGTTTACATATTTAGTAACGGGTTTTTCAACTCCGTTGAGGGTTACATCTTGCAAATTAATAAAAAATTTATCTACAGCAGTTTTAAGGTTTATACTTTCATAATTGTTTTTTCTTTTCAAAAACAGCACAACAGTATTTGTACCGGTTGCCATAAATGTATTAGAGCCTAATTCGGCAATAGCAACAATATTGAAAAATTGCAAAATAATTTCACGAGCTTTGGCGTAAATGCCTGTATTGCTTAAAATACTACTTGGCAAGATGATACCTGCAATACCGCCATCTTTTAGCAATTGTTTGGTTCGCTCTATAAATAGTGCTTCAATTTGGCTACTTAAATCTGTAAGATATTTGTATAGTTCAAAATCATTTTCTGTATAATATTCTCTCGCATTTAACTTAAATGCAGAAACAGAATATGGAGGGTTGCTCAATACAACATCAAACTGTTTGTTTTCTTTTGGAAAGTCTTTGTCTATGTTTTTTAATATTCCTTTGTAGGAATCGGTGTTACTAAAGCTTGCTAATCCATCACTTAATATTACATTCGCCAAACCATCACCATGCAGATAACAGCCTACTTTGCCCACTTTCACTAATCGGTAATCTTTTTCTACTCCATAAACATATTTTGTAGCCCAATCAAAATGATCTTCTTGCCAGGATTTAATTTTTTTACCGGTATCAGAAATAAAATCAGAAGATTTTTTATGGTCAAGAATTCGCTGAATTTCATGCATACTTTCGGTTAAAAAGTGCCCACTTCCAGCGGCATAATCCATAATAAAAGGTAATAAATTATTTCGTTCACCTTTTTCTAATTTTTCATTTACTAAAGAAACAATTGGTAAGCTTTTTATGATAAATTGAGCAATAGGAACAGGTGTAAAAAACTGACCAGCTTCTTGTTTAAGTCCAGTAGTTAAAAGTAATTCAAAAAAATCAGAAAGGTATTGTTGGCGTTTATTATACCTGATTCTAAAACCTTGCAGCAATTCTACTACCTGTTTTACAACTTTGGCATTTTCCTTAAACGATTGATGATCGAAAACTTCTTTTATAGCAAACTCATTATTTTTTTCAAGACGCAATTTATTGATTTCAAGTAATAAATCTTTCTTGACTTGGGAGTTCAAATAATTGAATTTATTCTCAAATTCTTCTTCACTAAAATCGGTTACTTGTTTTTCCAAAAATTCAAGCATTCCATTTTTATACAAATCGGTTAATCGTAGTTGAAATGAAACATCATCATCTTTGCCTTCAAGCCACTGAAATTTTAATTCTTCTGTTTCTTTAGTAGATTTTTCATCATATACTTTGCACAAAAACAATGTAAATATTTTATTAAAAGCATTGCCTTTATCTGAAACTACATTATTGCGAAGAATTTCTAAAAAACGGTTGAAGATAAAACTGCTATCTTCTTGTTTTATGGGTTCTAATAATTTTGGAGTTAGTGCTTTGCTAATAAAATGGTATGGATTTACCCAATCATCAAATACACCATTATCTTTTGTGAGTTTATTCCATTTGTCATAAAAATCTTTTACATCTCCTGTCCTGTAATCATCTTCTATTTTTATAATTTCATTTTTATAAACAACTTCATTCCCTTTTAATTCCGAAGCATAAAGCATTATTATATCCGCTTTACTGCTAAATTTGAAATAAGTAAATAATTGATTACCATCTTTTTTTAATTTAGTAAAAGCGTTGGTAAATTCTTTTCCGTAAGTTTTACATTCTATTAATAAATACTCTGAACCATCAGCACGATTAACACAAATATCTAACCTTCCTGAATGTCCATGTCCTGAAGGATAAACTTTTTCAAGTGAAATATTCTCTGGTTTATAACCTTTTTCTAAAAGTCGATTTACACATTCTAATACAACCCAGTCTTCAGGTTTAGTAATATTTTGAAAATCTTTTCCTTGATTTTTTATTTTTCCTCCAAAATAGATAACCTCTTTTTCATTGTCAATTTCAATACTGTAATCACTACAATTAGAGTATTTTTTATAGAATATATCAGATGTATTTTCTTTAGGTAAAAACCCTAATTTTTGTATTAGATTTTTGTATTGCATTTTACTCCTCTCAAACTATACCATAATTCATATAATAACATAAAATAATACCATTGTCAATATTTTTTCCTAATTGCTTGAGTCCAATAGTGTTATCAAAACTGTTTCCGATTCTTCCCTTACCAATCACGCCCCCCTCCAGCACCCTTTCCCTTAACCTCTCTTCCCTTATGCTTCTCATCTGAACTAATTCCCTGTAGTATTCGCTCAGCATCTTCCTTAGCTATACCCTTGCCCTGACTCTTCTCTTTATCCATCTGCTGCTGTTTTTTTTGCTGATTTTGCTTGTCTTGCTTTGGCTTTTGCTGCTTTTGCATTTTCAACATTTTCTTTGCTAATTTCAGATTATATGTTGCATCACGGTCATTTGGATCTATCTTTAAGGCTTTTGTGTATGAATTAATTGCATTTTGATAATCCTTCTGTCGGAAGCAGGAGTTGCCCTGATTATAACATGCCTTTTCATTCTGTGGTATCGTCGCAAATATTTTCTCAGCCTCAGAAAATCGCCCTTGTTTATAACGAGAATTACCAAGGTTGAATGTAGCAATATCGCTTTTCTTTTTTTCCATAGCTTTTGAATAAAACTCCCCTGCACGGTCAAACATTTTCTTGTGATAAAAACGGTTGCCTTTGGTTATGTCATTCTCAAAGGGCAGGGCAAGGGATGTGTTTGCCATGGATAGAATCAACAATATTACCAATAAAATTTGCCACCTTTTGTCAAGCATCTCTTCCTCTCCTTGTTGATAAAACAAACTCCACTGCAAAGCAAACAATGCTCAGGAACAAAAATATCTGGAATTGGTCATTGTATTGGGTAGCAAACGAGTTTTTTATCCCTTGCTTTGGAAGCAAGGCAATTGCCATCATTAGCCCAGAAAGGGTTGAGCCCTTATCCCCCACAAAAAATGCCTTTCCGCCTGTCTCCTTTGCAATCCAGTTGAGCATCGTAGAATCCAGTCGGCTGATGACTATCTCGCCCTTTTCATCTCGCTTAACCCCAATCTCATTGCCACTTGCATCAATCTCAGGGACTGGCTCACCCATATTCGTTCCTATGCCGATTGGATAGATTTTAATACCCTTGCCTTTTGCCGCCTTTGCTGCATCCCTTGCCTTTCCATAGAGGTCTTCCCCATCGGTTATCAGGATGATTGCCTTGCCTATATTTCTGGATTTACCCAATGCCTGTGCAGAGGTATGAATAGCCCCGCCGATGTCTGTCCCTGGAACCTGAATAAGATCCCATTTTATTGAATCAAGAAACAGTTTAATGGCATTCATGTCAGCCGTCAACGGACATTCAACAAAGCTCGTGCCAGCAAACGCAACCAAAGCAAGTCTATTGCCGGCAAGCTGGTCAATGAGTAGATTAAGCGATGCCTTGGCATTAGAAAGACGGTTTGGTTTTAAGTCCTTTACTCGCATACTATTGCTAACATCTATGGCAAAGACAATATCAATGCCTGCCTTTGACAAAACCTTTTCCTTATTTCCCCACTGTGGCTGAGCCATGGCTATTACCAGAAAGAATATGCCGGCATAGAAAAGCCCCTTTTTGAAATAAAACATTCGCTCATCCCAATTCCTTAGCATAACAGGGAATAATTCTTTTCCAAACAAGGGGGCAAATAGCTTTTTCCCGCCAGTAAGACAGTCATAAATGGCTATTCCCGCAAGAATCAATATCCATAACAAGTGTATAGGGTTTGAAAATATCATGGTAAAGCCCTCACATAAAACCTGACAATGGCAAATTCGGCTAAAAGCAAAAGAAAGGCAGACAAGGCAAAGAACATATACCTTTCCTCAAAAACAAGGGGTAATTTTGCCTTATATCCTGTCTTTTCAAGTCGGTCTATTTTTTGCATAATCGTGGCAAACTTGTCGGCATCTGAGGCTAAATAATAATTCCCATCTGTTATTCCAGCTATTTTCTTTAACCCTTCACTGTTCATTTTTGTGAGAAAGAGACTGCCATCAGGGTTGCTAAGGTAAACCTTTCTGCCCAAAGAATCAATGACTGCTATTGGTGCACCATCAGGATTGCCAATGCCAATGGCATAAACCTTTATGTTGTAAGTTGCAGCAAGTTTGGCTGCAGTGGAGGGGTCAACTGCCCCGGCGTTGTTATCACCATCAGTCAAAAGAAGGATAAGCCTTGTCTTTGCCTGTGAATCCCTTAATCTCTTCACAGCATTAGCCATTGCCATGCCAATAGCCGTGCCATCCTCTGCCATACCAATCTTTACATCCTTAAGAAAAGAAAGCAGTGTCTTGTGATCGTTGGTAAGGGGACATTGAAGGTAGCTCTGACTGCCAAAAACAATAAGCCCTATCCGGTCATTTTGCCGCAGGTTAATAAAATCCTGTAAGACCTTTTTTGCTGCTGATATTCTGTTTGGACGAAAATCCTCGGCAGCCATGCTGGAGGAAACATCCATAGCAACCATAATATCAACACCGTTTTTATTCTGCGTGTCTGATATAAACCCTGCTTGCGGACGCATCAGTGCTATTATCAACAATGCCATGGCTATCATTCGTAACACCTTTGGCAGCATCACCTTAAACCTTGCCCTCTTCCCTGCATCCCCCAGATTACGAATAATATCCGGGTGAGGGATTGCTGCTGACTTTTGTCTGGCTTTTAATGGATATAAATATAATAGTAGCAATAACAATATTGCATAGTAAGGGGTAGCAAAACGCATTTTTTCTCCTCATAAGGGTCAGGGAACAATCCCCTCTTGAAGAAGGGTAAACGCTACTGTGGAAGAAGAAAGGGGTAGTGGAAGGCTTTAGACTTTCATCTGCTGGAGGTTTAAAGCCCTCTGCTACATCATTCTTCCCAAAGCAATCATTCCTATTAACACTAATACCTCACTGCATTCACAACACGCACCAAGTGTATCACCTGTAATTCCATTAATTTTAGCAATTAGATACCTTGTCCATATCAGGACAAAAAAAGGAATAAGAAAAGTCAGCATCATTCCCTTCCATCCAATTAACGCAATCGTTACCCCTACAGTAAAAATAGTTGCCAATAACAATTCCCTGACACCCACCTGAGCCACAAATGCCTTTGCCTTGCCTTCATCTCGGGCATAGGGGGCAAGACAACAGGCAATAATTATTCCCCAACGGCCCATTAATGGCATCAGAAGTAGTGCCTGATTCTTAAATTCATGGTGTATTTCTCCCAAAAAACATACCTTCATACCCAGAATACATATTAAACTAAGTACCCCCATCACGCCAACACAGCTATCCCGCATAATGGAGAGAATTTTTTCCTTTTTTTTTGCTCCAGACAGACCATCTATGGTATCAGCCAACCCATCAAGATGGAGACCACCTGTCAGCCAGATAAGAATAATAATCAGAAGTAGATTTACAGTAAGGGGGGATAAAAAAAGAATCAATGATAGGAATGTATTGGCTACAATCAGGATACAACCTAATATGCAGCCGATTATCGGAAAAAAGACTATGGACTTCCCTAATCCTTCTTCGGTTACCTCAATGTTTGGATTTATGGTTAATCTTGTTAAAAACTGGAGAGCAATGACAAAGCCCCACATTTATCCTCCAGAAGGTTAATATAATATAGGTCATATAACAGGTAGATAGGCTGTAGGTATTTAGACTGTAGGGTAAAGAGACAGAAACACGGAGTTAACTGACGCAAATCTGCATCTTCTGAGCCTATAGCCTAACAGCCTACAGCCTAAACACCTGAACAATTACTTCCCTCTACTATCTCCCAACTTTTCAACCTTTCTTTTCTTTACAACCTCTTTTTTGGTTGTCTGTACAGCTTCAACCACTTCAGCCTCTGCAGGAGCGGCTACTATTATCACCATCTGTTCAGGGTCATTCAATATCTCCATTCCCTCATTTACTTGAAGATCTTTTACATGAATAATATCCCCTATCTCAAGGTGTGAAATATCTACCTCGAATTTATCTGGTATCTGTAAGGGTAATGCCCTTATTTTTATCTCCCTGAGCGAGATTTCTAATACCCCTCCTGTTTTTTGACCAGGTGAAATACCAACAGTTACGATAGGTACATCCATCTCAACACTTTCCTCAAGGGATATTCGAAGAAAATCAGCATGAAGAATTTTGCCCTTATAGGGATGGAGTTGCCAATCCTTCAGAATAACTGTTTCCTGCATATTATCGCTTAATGTCATGCTGATAATCGCATTCTCCCCTGCTTTGATAACCTTTGCTAATTCCTTGGCATTTACGGTTAAAGAAATATTGTCCTTTTCTCTACCATATAAAACTGCCGGAACCATACCGATTGCCTTTAATTTCTTATTGGCTTCTTTTCCCTTCTTTTCCCGAAGGTCTGCTGTTAATTCTACCTGATGCATATTTTTTCTCCTCCTCAAACAAATAAAGAACTTACTGAGGATTCCTGATGGATCCTCATAATTGCCTTTGCCAAATATTCTGCCACTGACAGAACCACAATTTTATCACTCTTTTTATCCCCAAGAGGAATGGTATTAGTTATCACCACCTCTTTAAGTTCAGAGTCATCAATTCGTTCCATAGCCTTACCTGAAAGCACCCCATGCGTACAACAAGCATAAATATCCTTTGCCCCATATTTTTTTAATGCCCCAACAGCCTGAGTGATAGAGCCCGCAGTATCTATCATATCATCTAAAAGAATAAGGTTTTTGTCATGAACATTGCCAATAACATGCATAGCCTTAGCTACATTCTTTTCTTCCCTGCGTTTATCAATAATGGCAATTGTCGTATTTAATCTCTTTGCCACAGCACGGGCTCGTTCCACCCCACCTGCATCTGGAGAAACAATCACCAGATTATCAATCCTATCCTTAAAATAATCAATAATCACCGGTGCAGCAAAGAGATGATCTACCGGAATATTAAAAAAGCCTTGAATCTGTCCTACATGCACATCCATAACCAGAACACGATGTGCCCCGGCCACAGTAATCAGATCAGCTACCAATTTGGCTGATATGGGTACGCGAGGCTGAACCTTTTTATCCTGTCTGGCATAACCATAGTATGGAATAACCGCTGTTATGCGTCGTGCAGAGGCTCGTTTTACAGCATCGATCATTATCAGTAATTCCATTAAATTCTGATTTGTCGGCGGGCATGTGGGTTGTATCAGAAAAACATCTGCCCCTCGAACATTGTCATTGAGCTGCACACATGTTTCCCCATCGCTAAAGCTACCAACCTCTGCATTTCCAAGTGGTATGCCTACGAATTTACAAATCTCCTCTGACAACTCTAAATTGGCATTTCCTGAAAATATCTTCAATTCATCGATCATACACATATCCTCCTCATATTGAACAGTTAGCTATGGAAGAAAAAACAACGCGTGCCCCATTCTTGACAGTAGCATCCATAATACAGGCATGGGGACCAATAACACAATCCTCACCTATCTCGCTCTGCCCAAAGATAGTAGTAAATGGATAGATAATCGTATCCTGTCCAATCTTAACATCCCTATCAATGAAAACCGTATCCGGGGAGATAATCGTTACCCCATTATCCATCAAATTGTCAAGAATTTGCCGACGCATATGAAATTCAGCCACAGCCAATTCCTTTCGTGAATTAATCCCCATTACCTCAACAGGTGAATCAGCTGACACAGAGGCTATCTTTCCCCCCTGTGAATTTATGATTTCAAAGACATCTGTCAGGTAATATTCATTCTGTGCATTTGAGGAAGAGACCATTTTTAATGCTGAGAATAATGCAGCTGTCTTGAAGCAATATGTTCCGGTATTGACTGTTTTTATTGCCTTTTCTTTCGAGTCAGCATCCCTTTCCTCGACAATCCTTAGAATGTAGCCCTCGTTGTCCTTAATTATTCTTCCATACCCAGTTGGATTTTGCATCGTAGCAGTTAAAATAGTTGCCTCAGCAGCAGAACCATGATGGACTTCCACTAATCTTTTCACAGTATTCTTAGATATCAGAGGGGTATCGCCAGAAAGGATTAAAACATCACCCGTATATTTATCAAAAAACTGTTCCGCAGATTTAACCGCATCCCCGGTACCAAGTGGTCTTTCTTGAATGGCTATTTCTACACCCCTATACTTTAGAAACTCTGCCACCTGTTCCCTTTGATGTCCCAGAACAATTACTCTTTTTTTAATGCCAAGCTCATCCAAGGCATCAATCACATAGGCCACCATTGGCTGACCACAAATCGGATGTAATATCTTGATTAACTTAGATTTCATTCGTTTGCCAAGCCCTGCAGCCAGTATTATTGCCCCTATATCTTCATATCCCACCCTAATCATTCCCCTTTATTTTAAGTTATTCGTATAACTTTGTAACTACTCAGACTGTTTAAGCTGAAGACTGTTAGCTTGGAAAATGCGAATTGCATCAATAATTCCGTGTTTCTGTTTCTTTACCCTACAGTCTAAACACCTACAGCCTATCTACCTGAGTAATTACATAACTTTACCATATTATCAGGGCTTTGTCAAGAAATTTTTCTTTTTTCTCATAATCAGTTAGTTAATTGGGTCTCCCTATATTCCATGAAGAACTATTATTCTTAAGGGCGCCTCTAAAAACTCAATCAAGTCGATGATGGCAAGGCGCAAAGATGCGAAAAAGCGCAGTTTACAAGTGGTAAATGAGCATTTTGAGCAGCTTTGCAACGCTGCCAGCGTGGCTTTAGTGGGTTTTTAGAGGCGCCCTTAACCCTTTCCTGCTGTGTATACACACTCATGGATGCCCCCTTTACCTGTCCAACAATAGTAATGC
>JAZDHC010000142.1:0-8598 GCA_043806395.1 Candidatus Desantisiibacteriota bacterium
TGATATTTTTCCACCGCAGAGACGCAGAGTCGCAGAGAAGAAACGCTGAATGAAGCATATAAATTCTCTGCGACTCTGCGTCTCTGCGGTTCATAATGAGAATTACTGCCTACCGACAATTAAGAGTTGTTGAGACACTAAGCTTTCACCGCAGAGACACAGAGACACAGAGAATTTTTATCTTCTTCAGTATTTCTTCTCTGCGTCTCTGCGTCTCTGCGATAAACAATTTGGAGGTAAAATAAAATGTCAAAGATTATTGCATCCGCAGCGATCCGTGGAGCATACAAGTTGGTTTCCCGGGCTGAAAATGAGATTAATCTGGCGATAGAAAAATTTGGTAAGGACAAAAAGGTTGAATTTCCTAATACAGCCTATTATCTGCCCATTATCTATGGGATGACCGGAATAGCTGTAAAAAAATTAGGTGATATGGATGAGGTGCTTGGTATTGCCAAAGGTCTTTTGCCTCCACATCCATCGGAGAATGTCTGGCTGCCATATCTGGGCGGGACTTTAGATGCTGGCATGGCAACGCTATTTGTTGAGGAGATGATTGAGGCACTCAAGTATCTTGAAGAGCCTTGTCCCTATTTGATTGCCCCATCACCAAATGAGGAACGACTCTGGATTGGTGCGGCAGATGATAAGATATTGAGAGAGAGAGGGATTGAGTTTGTGGATGGTACTGCCCCTGGTTTTGCGGCTTGTGTGGGATCATTCCCAGATGCAGAGACAGCGGTAAAGATTGCTCAGGAACTTCAGGAGAAAAGCCTTTATGTCTTTATGTGTGCTGAACATAATGGCAAAGGCATGGCTGAACAATTAAGAGAAAAAAATATTCAGATGGGATGGGAGACAAGGTTAGTGCCGTTTGGCTCGGATATTACAGCTGCTGTTTTTGCCCTCGGATTTGCTACCCGGGCAGCCATGTCTTTTGGTGGTGTCCGACCAGGGGATTATCGAAGAATATTGATGTATAACCGTCATCGGGTTTTTGCCTTTGTCTTAGCACTTGGTGAGGTTACGGATGAATGGTATGCTACGGCTGCTGGTGCTATTAACTATGGTTTTCCAGTGATTGCTGATACAGACATACCAGCTATATTACCTCGTGGTATTTGTCTTTATGAACATGTGGTGCCAAATATCCCACACTCGGAGATGGTGGCAAAGGCTTTAGAGGTCAGAGGGTTAAAGGTTGTTCATGTCAAAATAGATATACCTGTTTCTTATGCCCCTGCCTTTGAGGGTGAACGAATCAAGAAGGAAGATGTTTTTGTGGAAATGTGTGAGGGCAGGCTCAAAAAGCCTTCCTTTGAATTTGTAACCATGAAACCGTCCGAAGAGGTAGAGGATGGCAGGGTAGAGATAATTGGTCCAGATCTTGATGAGGTAAAAGAGGGTGATGCTTTGTCGCTTGGGATTGTGGTTGAGGTGGCTGGTGCCAGATTTCAGAAGGATTTTGAACCTATTCTGGAACGGCAGATACATAAATTTATCAACGAGGCACAGGGTATCTGGCATATGGGGCAACGAAATATCAATTGGGTCAGAATCAGCAAGGCTGCCTTTGAAAAAGGGTTTCGTCTGCGACATTTTGGCAACATTCTTCATGCCAAGCTTCATGAGGGATACTCTGGAATTGTAGACAGGATACAGGTGAAGATTTATACAGATGAGGAAAAGGCAAGGGAATTATTGGCTGTAGCAAAATTAGCCTATACAGAAAGGGATGAAAGAACCGCTGGCATGACAGATGAGGGTGTGGATATATTCTATTCCTGTGCCCTTTGTCAATCCTTTGCCCCAACACATGTTTGTATTGTTACCCCGGAAAGACAGGGATTATGCGGGGCATATAGTTGGCTTGATTGCAAGGCATCATATGAAATAGATCCTTATGGAGCCAATAAACCTATCAAAAAGGGTGAAGTGATAGATGAGAAAAAAGGAGCATGGAAGGGAATAAATGAGGCTATAGTGGCTTGTTCTCAAGGCAAAATAGAGCGAATGAATGCCTACACCATGATGGAAGATCCCATGACCTCATGTGGTTGTTTTGAGGCTATTTCCTGCTTATTACCCTTGTGCAATGGGATCATGACTGTAGACAGAGACTCAAGCATGATGACCCCATGCGGGATGAAATTTTCCACTCTGGCTGGCTCTGTGGGTGGAGGATTACAGACACCGGGTTTTATAGGGCACTCCAAGCTTTATATCACCAGCAAAAAATTCATCTCCGGTGATGGCGGACTCTTGAGGCTTACATGGTTACCAAAGAGCCTGAAGGAACAGCTTAGAGAGAAATTGGAAAAGGGTGCAAAGGAATTGGGCGTAGAAGGATTTGTGGATATGATTGCTGATGAAACTGTGGCTACTACTCAGGAAGAGGTTTATGAGTATATGCAGAAGGTTGGCCATCCAGCGTTGAAGATGGAGTCAATAGTGTGATGGAATAAAGAAGAACTAAAAATTATGGCTCTACTGGGAATTACCAGTAGAGCCCTGGACGCTGTCCATGATTTCCCCCTCCGTATTCTCTACGGTAAATAATTACAATGAGGTGTATATGCAAGCTTTAATCTTCTGGGATGAATTAGAATTTACTACTGACTACCCTCATCAGGTACCACAATCTGATGAGGCATTGGTTCGAGTAACCATGGCTGGGATATGTAATACAGATCTGGAAATAATCAAGGGCTACATGGGATTTAAGGGAATTCTTGGGCATGAGTTTGTTGGTGTAGTTGATGAATGCGATACAAGAGAATTTTGGGGCAAAAGGGTTGTTGGCGAAATAAATTGTGGCTGTGGACAATGTTCATATTGCCAATCTGGCCAATCAAGACATTGCCCAAACCGAAGCGTTCTTGGCATCTTAAAACGAGATGGAGCTTTTGCCGATTATCTCATCCTGCCTATCAAAAATCTTCACATTGTCCCTGATTCATTAAGCAATGAAGAGGCTGTATTTGTCGAACCTCTGGCAGCTGCCCTTCAGATATTAGAACAGGTTGAGATTAAGCCAGAACATAGTGTAGTAGTTATTGGTGATGGCAAACTTGGTTTGTTAATTGCTATGGTTATGGCTCAAACCAATTGCCTTCTTACGGTTATTGGGAAACACCACCCTAAATTGGATATACTCAAACAAAAAGGCATCTCTACCCTTCTGTCCCATCAAACAAATGAACTTAAAGCCGATATTGTCATTGAGTGTAGTGGCCATCCATCTGGATTTGACCTTAGCCAAAAAATAGTGAAACCCATGGGTAAGATTGTCCTCAAAAGCACCTTTGCCGAAGAGATTTTGTTCAATCCAGCAAACATGATTATCAACGAGATAACCCTTATTGGTTCAAGATGTGGACCATTTGACAAGGCATTGAGTCTGTTAGAAAAAAAGGTTATCGATATTACCCCCCTGATAACAGATGTCTATCCCATCAAGAATGGTTTTGAAGCGTTTGAAATAGCAAAAAAACCTGAATCATTAAAGGTTTTGATTAAGATGCAAGGGTAATCGTTCAGCACAATTGTAACGGTATCGGTGACAGGGGATTATAATTCAACTTCAAATACAAATATACCCACCCCTCTTACTCTTAACCCTACACGGTGTTAAATATTCAGGGTGGGTATATTCTGTAGTTTCTTTTTTACTATGTTCCTTTAGTTCATATCAACAAACCCACAAGGACACTCCTCAGCACACTTCTTACAACCCTGACAGGTTTCCAGATGGAACTCATAATGCTGTCCCTTGGGCAACTTTTTAACCGCATTATCCGAACAATAGCTGTAGCAGTTATCACAATCAAAGCATTGTCCACAGCTCATACATCTTTTTGCCTCCTGGGTAACCTGCTCCTCGTTTATAGTCAATGCTACCTCGTTGAAGTTACTCACTCGTTCTTCAACTGTCAAGCCTGTTGACTCAACTCGTGGCAAGGAAGCATAGTAATTAAGGTTCATCTTTTCATGCTTGATAACCATTATTGGTGCAGATTTTTCTGCTGTTTCTTGTGGTTTGAGAAAGGCATCAATTGCCTCAGCTGCCTTTCTGCCAAGACCAATTGCCTCGGTTACTAACCCAAGCTGATTGGTCACATCACCACCAGCAAAAACACCAGCAACTGTAGTCTGGCTCGTATCATCCACAGTAATCCATCCCTTTTCATTCTTTAATTCCTCAAGACCGGTAAACACAGGTGATTGACTGATGGATGGGATAATCATATTCGCATCTATGGTAAACTCAGAACCCTCAATGGGTATTGGCTTTGCCCTGCCGCTGGCATCTGGCTCGCCAAGCTGCATTCGAATGCACCTCAAACCATAAGCCAGTCCATATGACCCACTTTTTATCACCTCTATTGGTGCTGCCAGAAATTCAAAGGTAATCCCCTCTTCCTCAGCTGATACAATCTCATGCTCAATAGCCGGCATCTCATTCCTTGTCCTTCGATAAACAATGGTTACGGCTGCTCCAAGCCGCTTTGAAACCCTTGCCGCATCTATGGCACTGTTGCCGCCGCCAATAACAATTACCTTGCTGCCAATATCAACCTTCTGTCCTGCATTAATCTTATGAAGGAATTCTGCACCGGTAATGACATTTTCAGCATCCTCACCAGGAATATCAAGCATTAACCCCTTGTGTGCTCCAATAGCAACATAAACTGCATTGTACCACTTCTTAATATCATCAAACAATACAT
The DNA here is from genome assembly GCA_043806395.1 of Candidatus Desantisiibacteriota bacterium. Classification (GTDB taxonomy): domain Bacteria; phylum UBA9089; class CG2-30-40-21; order CG2-30-40-21; family CG2-30-40-21; genus CG2-30-40-21. The sequence continues at coordinate 4,731 of JAZDHC010000142.1, forward strand.
CCTTGCCAACTATTGTCTTACACTTAATCTCAACGCCCAGATTCTCTATGGCATTAATTTCCCCATCCAGAACGACATCTGGAAGACGATACGCAGGAATACCATACCTGAGCATCCCGCCCGGCTCCTCAAATGCCTCAAACACTGTAACCCCATACCCTCGTCTTGCTAATTGATAAGCACAAGACAGTCCGGACGGACCAGAGCCAATCACAGCTACCTTTTCCAAATAAGCCGTTTCATTTATTCTCTTAAGAGGTAGCTTATTCTTAATCCCATAGTCCCCGATAAACCTTTCCACGCTGTTAATAGATACAGGGTTATCCTTTGCCTTGCGATTACATTCATTCTCACATGGATGCGGACAAACCCTGCCGCAAACAGCAGGCAAGGGATTTTTATCTGTAAGAATATACCATGCCTCTTTTAATGACTCTTCCGTAGAGCGTTTATAATCCTTAGACTGGCTGATATAGGTCAAATATCCCCTTATATCTGTTGCAGCCGGACAGGTAAAGGTACATGGCGGTGTCTTGGCTACATACCTTGGCCTCAATAGAGAAGCCTCTTTTGACCCTCGTCGCCCCATGCGAATGCCTAATTTTCTTTTTCTTTTTTTAAGTATTATTGCCATATTCTGCTCCTTCCTTCCTTCCTTCCTTCCAAATTGGTGATCGGGTGATCGGGTGATCTGGTGATCTGGTGATCGGTGAACAATGAACAGTATACCGATCACTGATCACCGATTACCGATCACTTTCTGCCTTACTCTGGTGCAGCACCCTCTTTATGTGGCACCTCAATATATGTACCACCAAAATAGGTATACACGCACCTTTCAGAATCCATCAAGAGCCTTATTGCCTCTTTGCATTGAGTCTTATCTACTTCATCACCATACTTATCAATCATATCTTTGGCTATATCGCTGGCTTTAAGCTTTTTCTTGCCAGCATACTCTGCCACTAAGGCATACATTGCATCTGCCAATTCTTCATTTGATACTGCCATTTTCCTGCCTCCTTATTAAGAAACTACCCACGAATAACACGAATTTTCACAAATATTTTTCCTATTCGTCTAATTCGTGAAGATTCGTGGGCAAATCTCTGTGAATTCTGCATTAAAACTTCATCTGAGTCGTTCTTCGATAGGTTAAGCCCGCATACTTGAAGTCATCCAGATGGTATTTAGTAAACTCAAACCCAGTCATCTCAAAGAACCTTGGCCAGCCTATCCGTTCTATCCACTCACCAACCCGTTCATACTTATTAGCGTCTTGAGCATAAAGCGTGACAATCTTCTTTACTGCCTCGGTTACCTCAGGCCATCTTGGTGGATTATTGGTGATAAATGGAATAGCCAATTTAGTAAATGTTGGTTGCGATCTGGCATTAGAGACCTTACCTCCAACCCAGATAGATATTCCATCGTTTAATGGGTCAGCAATGGGCATTGCTGGACAAACTGAGAAGCAATTTCCACAGAACATGCACCTGTCCTCATCAATGGTAACTGATGGCTTACCATCAACATAGGTTGGCCTGATAGCTGCGGTTGGACAAGATGCCACAGTAGACGGAATCTCGCACATATTCTTGAGCTTGCTATGGTCTATCTTTGGTGGTCGCCTGTGCACACCTAAGATAGCAATATCTGAGCAATGAACCGCACCACACATATTCAAACAACAGGCAACAGCAATCTTCACCTTGTGTGGCAGGATCATGCTATCAAAATACTCAAAACACTCATCCATAATCACCTTTGTCAATCCGGATGCATCTGTTGCTGATGAATGGCAATGTACCCACCCTTGCGTATGGATAACATTAGAGATAGAATTCTTTGTCCCACCAACAGGGATATTATTTTCCTTCAACTCATTGATCAATGGATCAATATTTGCCTCATTATCAAGCAGGAACTCAATATTGTTTCGACTGGTAAACCTCAGGTATCCCCCTGAATATTTATCAGCCAAATCACAAATCAACCGAATTGTAGTGCTACTCAATAGCCTTGGGGATGCTGCCCGAACAGTAAATATCTTTGCCCCTGTCTCTGAAACATGCACCAGAACACCCGGCTTTATTGCCTCATGGTATTTCCATTTTCCATAGTTTTCTTTAATAACCGGATGCAAAAACTTTTCATAATGCGGCGGTCCAATATCTGTCTTTCTTTTGGCTGGTACTGCCATATAACTACCTCCTTAGATTAAATTGCAATATTCACCGCAGAGACGCAGAGGCACAGAGAGAGAAAAATTCGAGAATGTTCATAACATAACTATTTCAATTACAATACTAATAATTCTCTCTGTTATATCTGAGTATTCTCTGCGTCTCTGTGTCTCTGCGGTGAACAAATTACTTATTCTTCCTCCAGATATTCCTCATAGAAGATATATGGATTATCTCTTGGTTGTAACACCATCTGTGGTGATGGTTTGAGACCTATCTGTTCGATGAAATTTCCCAGACCAATCCGCTGGATACATTCACCAATCCTTTCTCTTGCTACCCCATGCTCATCCCAGAATTCCCATATGGTTGCAAGCAAATCCTTAAGCTCCTGATATGGTGGTTTCATTTCCATAAATGGAACGATAACAGAAGCAAGTTGAGCACCCTCAACAATCGGAGCCTTTGCACCAATAAGCAGTGTTGCCCCTTTTTCCTTACCAGGACTTAGTGCTTTTGGCATAACATTGATACAATGCATACACTTGACACAGTTTCTGTTATCAATTGCTAATTCTTTTCCGTCCCAGGACATACACTTGGATGGACATTTATTAACCACATATTTCTGAATATCAAAATCTGCATCTGCTGCATATCCCTTGACTGCTTCACTATCCATTTGAATATCATCTTTCCATGTACCAATAATAGAGAAATCAGATCTGGCGATTGAGGCAACACAATCATTTGGACAACCAGACATCTTAAACTTCCACTTATAAGGGAAGAATGGTCTGTGTAGCTCATCCTGATAGGACATGGTCAGGTCATAGGTAAGTGCCAGTGTGTCATAGCAGGCACACTCACACCTTGCTGGTCCAACGCAACAGCTCGGTGTACGGACATCAGAGCCTGAACCACCCAAATCCCAGCCTTTCTCTGACAGCTCGGTAAATATGTCTTCAAGCTCACTTGTCTTTGTTCCAAGAAAAACCGTATCACCAGTAGAGCCATGAAAATTGGTCAGGCATGAGCCATGCTTTTCCCAGATATCCATCAACTCTCTCAAGGCATCAGCCGTGTAAAACCAACCTGATGGTTGATTAACACGAACCGTATGGAAATGAGCAATCTCTGGAATTTTGTCTGCAAGATCAGAATAACGGCCAATAATTCCGCCACCATATCCCTTTACCCCAACAATCCCACCATGTTTCCAATGAGTCTTCTTTTCCTCATAAGAAAGCTCCAATTGCTCCAACAACCCTTGTGCCATCGGACTCTTCTTGGCCGCTTTTTTGATCTCCGTAACAAAGCTTGGCCATGGTCCCTTTTCTAATTCATCCAAAAGAGGGCTTTTTGAATCAGACATAATATCTTCTCCTTTCTTAAGATTATCCGTCATTACTTGCGGATTATAACTGTAACAGTTCACATTCCCTTTATTTTCAAAATTCCTGTCTCTTATCTAATTTTGTAACTACTCAGATAAAGGAATTTGCCACACAAATTACACGAATGAACACGAATGAGAAAAGAATGGTTCTATCACGATTTGTGTGGGTAAATAAGAGATAGGTTTATCGCTTTCATTCCACACCAGAGTATGTCATCTGGAGGTATTTCTACTTCCATGTGCGGGGGTTAAATGTATACTTTGGAGTGGTTAAAGCGATAAA
>JAZDHC010000143.1:0-32093 GCA_043806395.1 Candidatus Desantisiibacteriota bacterium
GCCTCTAAAAACTCAATCAAGTCGATGATGGCAAGGCGCAAAGATGCGAAAAAGCGCAGTTTACAAGTGGTAAATGAGCATTTTGAGCAGCTTTGCAACGCTGCCAGCGCGGCTTTAGTGGGTTTTTAGAGGTGCCCTAAACAGGAGGAACGAATGCTGAATGAAAAGATGACCAATATAGGGCAGATTGCTCTAAATGGAAAGGATATTACGGATAAGGAAGCATTGTTTTTAGTCAAGGCACCACTTTATGAGCTTCTTTTTTGGGCAAATGCCGTGCGAACCAAATTCAAAAAGGATAAAATAGATACATGTGCAATAATTAATGCCAAGAGTGGCAAGTGTTCGGAGGATTGTAAATTTTGTGCCCAATCCTCTCATTATTCAACTGTTGTTCAAAGCTATCCCCTTGTTGAAGAGGAAAGGATATTAGAGACTGGACATTATGCTGGTAAGGTTAAGGCTAAAAGGTTTGGGATAGTAGTCAGTGGACGAAGGCTTTTGGATGAAGAGATAGATAAGATTTGCAGAGCCATTAAGCGGTTAAATCGGGTGAGTACTGTCCTCCCCTGTGCATCTCTGGGCAAATTAACCATAGACTATGCAGAGAGGCTTAAGGAAGCAGGTCTAAATCGTTACCATCATAACCTTGAAACCTCAGAAAGATTCTTCCCCAATATTTGTACTACCCATAGTTATCAAGAACGAATAAGCACAATAAAAATTGCTAAGGATGCAGGGTTTGAGGTCTGTTCAGGCGGGATATTTGGACTTGGAGAGACATGGGATGACAGGGTACAATTAGCCATAGCATTAAGAGAATTGGGTGTTACCTCTATTCCATTGAATTTCCTGAACCCTATTCAAGGCACCCCTTTGGGTGAAAATAAACTTCTCTCGCCTCTTGAAGCCTTGAGAATAATCGCTATCTTTCGGCTTATTCATCCAAAACAAGAGATACGGATAGGTGGGGGACGGGAAATAGTTTTAAGAGATATTCAAAGCTGGATTTATTATGCTGGAGCCAGTGGCATAATGATTGGAAATTATCTGACTACCCCTGGAAGAGCACCAGAGGAGAATTTGCAGATTATAAAAGACCTTGAGCTAACCATAGATGAGTAACATAGTAATTATTACCGGAGCATCAAGGGGACTGGGGGCAATGCTTGCCAAATACTTTAGTGATGCTCAGTTTTCTGTGGTAGTTAACTACAATAAAAATAGGACAAAAGCAGAAGAAATAGCTAAAGAGTTAAGGGAAAATGGCAGGGATGCAAAGGCAATACAAGCTGATGTGTCAAAGCCATGCGAAGTAAACACCATGGTAGATATGGTGTTAGCCTCATGGGGCAGGATAGATGTACTGATAAATAACGCTGGTGTGATCAATGATAACCTGCTAATTAAAACCTCAGATGAGTCGTGGCAAGAGATAATAACGAATAATCTGTCTGGTACCTTCATATGTATGCGGGCTGTAGCCGAGGTAATGGCAAAACAGCATAATGGGCATATCATCAATATTGCATCAATTTCTGGGATACGAGGACAAAAAGGTCAGTCAGCCTATGCAGCATCAAAGGCAGGCATACTGGGGCTAACAATGTCCGCCGCTAAAGAACTTGGAGAATATAATATCAGGGTAAATGCTGTTCTGCCCGGCTATCTTTTGACTGATATGGGGGCATCTACGGTCAGGGCAAGGGATAAGGCAGCGGAAATGAGTGTTTTGCACAAGCTTTCGGATATGGATGAAACCGCTTCTTTTATTGTCAAAATTGCACAGATGACTGGTGTTTCCGGGCAGGTGTTTAGTTTGGATAGCAGGATTGGCAACGGAGGATGGATTTTTTAATCCGTTAATGGTGTAACTGTTTCTTATAAGTTAACACAACCTATCCCCTTAGCTGACTCCAAGGCAAAAGAAATGAACGATTGTGGCAGGATGCCTATGAGGAAAAGTCCAAGCATAATGAGGATAAGTACTGTTCTTAACAAAAATGGGGTAGGAATAATAGACTCATCCTTTACTTCCCCAAAGTACATGGATTTAAGGATGCGGAAGTAGTAATAAACCGAGATTGTACTAAAGATAAAACCAATTGCTGCCAGATAGATATATCCGCTATGTATTGCATAAGCAAACAGATAAAACTTACCCATAAACCCGGCTAAGGGTGGCAATCCAGCAAGTGAAGCCAGACAGATAAGCATACACATACATAAAAATGGTGATCGTTGGTACATTCCAGTATACCCATCAATCTCGTCAGTATTTATCTTGTTAGAAATAATGGCTATAACCATGAATATTCCAAGTGTGGCTAAAGCATAAACAAGCAGGTAAAACATTACTGCTGACAGCCCATTTGTAGTGCCTATTATTATGCCAATAAGCAGATACCCGGCATGCCCAATACTTGAGTAAGCCAATAGCCTCTTTATGTTTGCCTGAGGAATAGCAGAGAGATTACCAATAGCCATGGTAAGGATACAGAGAACAATCAACGCCATTGTCCACTCTTGTCTTATTCCGCCAAATCCCTCTATAAATACTCGAATAAAGACTGCAAATGAGGCTGCCTTTGAGGCTGAGGCAAGAAAGCCTGTAATTGGTGTTGGTGCTCCCTCATATGCCTCTGGTACCCAGAAATGGAATGGAATACAAGCTATCTTGAACCCAAACCCGGCCAATGTAAATGCCAGCCCCAGTAGCAAAACACATCGATTATCTCCCTTGCTCAAAAATTCCCCTATTCCCTGTATCTCTGTTGTCCCGGTTATACCATAGATTATGCCCAATCCATAAAGCAATATTGCTGAACAACATGCCCCAAACAATAGATACTTTATTCCACCCTCAATTCCTTGCTTTGTTCGAAGATATGCCACCAGCACATACGAACCAATACTCAGCAGCTCAAGGCTTACGAACAGGCTGATGAGTTCACCTGTTGAAACCATAAACATCGTGCCCATGATAACCAGGAGTAACACAAAGTAATACTCACCATGATGAGTCGTGCGGTCTTTAAGATAATCCATTGAGGAAAAAACAACCAATATCCCAATCCCTAAGAGAAGATACTTGAAATATATGGAAAATGAATCAACCACAAAGCTCCTGTTACCAAAGGCAAGCCCATGTGGTGTATTATAGACAGCAACCATCCCGGCTATTAATCCAGCAATGGCTATCCAGCCAAGCAGCTTTTTGGCTGACTGTGGTAGGAATAAATCCATAACAAGTATAAACATGGCTGTACAACAAATTATTATTTCTGGTGTAAGTAATGTATAATTCAAGGTAAATCCTCCAATGACTTGTAGTGGAGGGCTTTAGCCCTCCATCAGAAAATGGAAGGCTGAAGCCTTCCACTACTTACGGCATTATCCCCTTAACCATCTGTGTCGTAGAAACATTCATCAAATTAACCAATAGGGCAGGATAAATGCCTATCAGGATGATAATTATTAATATGGGTATAATCGCCAGAAGTTCTCTTTTATTTATATCCGTCAGATGTTCCCACTTTGGAGAAAGTCCTCTCCAGAACACCCTTTCCATCATCCACAAAAGGTAAACCGCAGTTATAACCACACCACTTGTAGATAATATTGCCAATAGCTTAAACCCAGGTAATGTGCTCACAAATGTACCCATCAGACAGACAAACTCACCGATAAACCCGGCCAGTCCTGGCAAGCCAAGTGAGGCTAAGACTGCAAGCATCATTAGTCCTGTATATATTGGCATTTTTTGCCATAACCCGCTGAATTCATCAATATTCCTGGTATGTGCCCGATCATAGATAACCCCAACAAGCATAAACAAGCTGCCAGTTACTGCCCCATGGGTAAACATCTGGACAACCGCCCCATTTATTCCGGTTACGGTTAAGGCACTCATAGCTATCAGGCAAAATCCCATATGGCTGATACTCGAATAGGCGATCATCTTCTTTAAGTCATTCTGAGCCATAGCTGTTAAAGCACCGTAGATAATATTGATTACACCAAGTACTGCAAATGGATAGGCAAAATATATGGCTGCCTCTGGAAATATAGGGAAACTTATCCTTAAAAATCCATAGACCCCCATCTTTAGTAATATACCAGCAAGAATAACGCTGGCTGCGGTTGGTGCTTCGGTATGTGCATCTGGAAGCCATGTATGAAATGGCCAGATAGGCACCTTAACTGCAAACCCGATAAAGAATAATAAGAACATTATATTTTGAAACTCTCTGGCAAAACTGCATGTCTTAGAAAGTTCCAGAATATCCATGGTATGTGGGTTAGAGGTGAAATAGACGCACAATATTCCAATAAGCATTATTAAACTGCCAGCCACAGTGTAAAGCACAAACTTAATAGCTGCATACCTTCTTCTTGGTCCTCCCCACACACCTATAAGGAAATACATGGGAATAAGCACAACCTCCCAGAAGATATAAAACAAGAATAGATCCATGGCAACAAAAACCCCGAGCATTCCGACCTCAAGTACCAGAAAAAGGATGAAATATTCCTTTACCCTCTTTGTTATATTGCAGGAAATAAGGACAGCTAAAAAGGTTAATAGAGCGGTCAGCAAAAAGATGGATATACTTATTCCATCAAGTCCAACGAAATAATGAATATTAAAGATTGGAATCCATAATATTTTTTCTACAAATTGCATTTGGCTAATAGCAGGATTAAAATTGGCATAGACTATTCCTGCAAGAACAAGAGGAATAAACGAAAACACCAATGCCAGTCCCTTGATAGTCTTCTCCATCTCCTTTGGCGTACAAAGGATAAGCATTCCACCTATCAATGGTATAAATATCATCCAACTTAAAATTGGGAAATCCATTGTTTGCTCCTTATTATCAGATAATTTTTCACCTGTACAACTATAAACAAGAAATTGTATCCACAGATTACACAGATTGCACAGATTAATAAAAAGAGTAGAGAATAGAGAGAGTATTGTTACTTTCTTTATTTTTTATTTTCTCTATTCTCTCTATATTCATCTGTGTAATCTGTGTAATCTGTGGATATAATCCTATCCAACATATCATCCGCCCCACATCCAGATAACCAACAAGATAATTATTCCCACCATCATTGCCAGAATATATGATTGAATCAATCCTGTTTGTACTTTTCTGACAAATGAGCCGCATCCAGCCGTAACATTTGCCACACCATTTACTGTTCCATCAATTACGCACCTGTCAAACTTTACGCTGAATTTTGTCAAACCCACAAATGGCTTAACAATAACAACATCATATATTTCATCAAAGTAATACTTATTAAACACCAGCTTATAAATAAATGTTTTTTTAACAAAATCAAGATTGATAACCTTTATCCCATAAACCAACCATGCCGAAAGTATCCCTATGCCAGCCATGGAGAGTGAAATAAGCATAACTAACTGATGTCCTGAATGTTCCACTCCGTGATGAGCTGCATGTCCACTATCAAAGCAGACAAAGCTTTGGAACCAGTTATTTAAGTAAGGCGAACCAATAAACCCGGCTGTTATGGCTAAAAATGCCAGTATACACATGGGTATTGTCATTACCCATGGCGACTCATGTGGATGAGCATCATGCTTTCTCGTCTCACCACCAAAGGTAACAAAGCAAAGCCTGAACATATAAAAGGCTGTCATCAATGCCCCAATTTCACCTATAATAAATAATAGCATATGCCCCGAGGAATAAGCAGCCATTAATACCGTTTCCTTGCTCCAGAACCCGGCAAGGGGAGGCACTCCGGCAATGGCTAAGGAACCGATAATAAATACTATAGCTGTTATCGGCATTTTTTTACCCAGACCACCCATATCCCAGATATTATTGGAATGCATAGCATGGATAACACTCCCTGCTGCTAAGAATAAGAGTGCCTTGAAAAAGGCATGGGTTGTCAAATGAAACATCCCTGCAGAAAATCCGCCAACACCTAAGGCAAGCATCATATAACCGAGTTGGCTCAGGGTTGAGTAGGCAAGTACGCGTTTAATATCATTTTGACACAAACCAATGCTTGCCGCAAACAATGCTGTAAATCCTCCTACATACCCAACTACAAGTAATGCATTTGGTCCGGCATCAAACATGGTATATGTCCTTGCTACCAAAAACACACCGGCAACAACCATTGTTGCTGCATGGATTAAGGCAGAAACAGGGGAAGGACCCTCCATAGCATCTGGAAGCCATGTATGGAATGGAAACTGTGCTGATTTCCCCATTGCCCCTATGAATATCAAGACAGCCATTAGGGTCAAAATTTGTGGACTAATCTGTCCCTCATGAATCAACCCCTCTATACTTAAGAAGTTGAATGTGCCAGTATAAAGTCCAATACATAAAATACCAATCAAAAATCCTGCATCTGCCAATCTGGTAATAATAAATGCCTTCTTTGCTGCTGCTGCTGCCGATGGTTTGTGATGCCAGAAACCAATCAACAGGTATGAACAAAGACCAACAAGCTCCCAGCAGGCAAAAATCGTAATAAAGTTGTTTGCCAGAACCAAGCCAAGCATGGAGAATGTAAATAACGAGATGAATGAATAATACCTTGAAAAATCAATATTCTTCTCTGATGACAAGTACCCTCTGGAATATACCTGAATCATCAGGCTTATCATGGTTACTACAACCATCATAATTGAGGATAAAGGATCTACCAGCATCCCCATCTCAATCTGAAACTCACCGCTCTCAAACCATGGAAGGCTAAATTCATAATGTCTCTGCCCACTTATTGCCAACTCTCTTAATATCCCGCAAGCCATTGAAAATGATGCCAGCATTCCGACGATAGAAAGCCATGATGAAAGGTTTTTGAACCTTTTAATGAAAAAGGTAATAATCATAAACACTATAAACGGTATTGCTGGAATTAACCATGCATTATTTATCATGAAACACTCCTTTGTGTCAGTTATACTCTCCAAGTTCACAATCTGTAATTTTTGTGTCTTCGTGTGATTATAAGGTTATATTCCTCATAATTGCAGCCAACTTTGGCTCTTTCTCTGCAAACTCACGCAATATCCTCTCTAATCTTCCTTCTCTTTCCTCTAACATTTCCATCTTCTTCACAGCAGGAGCAAGAGCTGTCCTCCTATCCCAGAGAACAAACCCTACCAGAGCAAACATACCTGATAAGATGACATAGAGAAGATTTCGGATATCATCTATCTGCTTCTGGGAATTTTTCTGTCCTTCCTCAATTCTGGCAACCCTTACATCAATATTGTTTATTCTTATATTAATATCGTTTAGTTTTTCATCTATTCTGTCCAGCTTCTCTAAAATCTGCCTGTTGGTAATCGTCTCTTCGGAGGAACCATTACTAACCAGCCCAAGAATCAAAAGAAACAATATCGTTACAATGCGTATTCTTTTCATAACTGCCCCTACCACTTCATCAAATTAATATCCTCAACATTAATACTCTTCATATGCCGATAAGCTGACAGGATAATAGCCAATGCAACAGCTACCTCTGCTGCCTCAATAGCGATAACAAACATTGTAAAGATATGTCCTGTTAACATATGGGGATACAGATACTTAGTAAATGCTACAAAATTGATATTAGCTGCATTAAGCATCAACTCAATAGATAATAATATCATCACTGCATTCCGTCTGACCAGAACACCGTAGATTCCCAGACAGAAGAATATGGCACTTAGTATTAAATAATTCGTCAGGCACATAATTAACGCCTCCTTACATGATTAATAACTACTGTTTTTCCGTATTTCTGTGGCGAATTTCCCTTCCCCCCACAACGCCCCTGTCGGACACGCTTCCACGCACTTACCACAAGAATCACACTCGGTTTCAGCCAATGGCTTGCCAAAGGTTGGCTCAATGGTTGTCTCAAACCCGCGATTAACAAAGCCGAGGGCACCAATCCCCTTTATCTCCAGACATATCCGTACACACTTGCCACACCTGACACATTTATTTGGATCCCGCAAGATAGCTGGATTGGAGCTATCTATTCTGTAATGATGTACCTTGCCGGATTTGAACCTATCCAGATCAACACCATATTCAATCCCGTACTTTCGCAAGGAACACTTATCAATGGCATTACATCCACACTCAAGGCAGCGGTTAGCCTCGGTTATGGCATTTACTTGCTTCAGTCCAAGCTCAACCTCATCAAAGCCCTTCAGCCTTTCCGCAATCTCAAGCTCTGGCATCCTTACCCGTGCCTGTTTTTCCACGCCCTCAAATTCGACACCATCAACTTCATCAAGACTGCCCTTGCTCACATTAAATATCAATGTCTCAGGGATAATCTTAAGCCCTCCTCGCAGGTATTGAGCAATCGAGTCAGCTGCTCTCTTACCACCAGCAATTGCCTCAATCACTGTTGACGCACCGCTTACCACATCACCAGCAGCAAACACACCAGCCCTGCCAGCACCCATATTATTATCAACTACTATTGTTTTGCCCCTGCCCAGATGAATGCCCTGTTCCTCAGCCAGACACGCAACCCCTGGAAACTGACCAATGGCTGCAATCACTGTATCAACAGCTATCGTAACCTCAGAGCCTTCAATGGGTACTGGCTTTCTCCTGCCGCTTGAGTCCGGCTCACCAAGCTCCATCCTGATACACTCAATCGCCTCTACCTTGCTATTTCCAATTACCCGTACAGGGGCAGACAGGAAGTGAAACTGAACCCCCTCATGCTCTGCCTCATTAATCTCCACCTCATTAGCCGGCATCTCAGCCCTTGAGCGACGATATATCAGCATCACCTCATCTGCACCCAGCCGCAGGGATGTTCGAGCCGCATCAATGGCTGAATTCCCACCACCAATCACAGCTACTCTGCCCTTGAGTTTGATTTCCTTATTCAACCCCATATCCCGCAGGAAATCAATCGCAGATAGAACACCCTCAATCTCATCACCATTTACACCTAAACGAGAACTTCCGTGTGCCCCAATGCCAATAAACACTGCCTCAAAGCCATCACTCATCAGGCTGTCTATGGTAAAATCATTGCCAAGGGACATGTCACATTTTATTTCAACCCCATGTTTACAAATACCTGCAATCTCTTTATCTAACACATCTTTAGGCAACCTGTATTCTGGTATCCCATATCTCAGCATCCCGCCCGGTTCAGGCAATGCCTCAAATATTGTACATTCATAACCCATGCCTGCCAGATAATAGGCACAACTCAATGAGGCAGGACCTGCCCCAATCAATGCCACTTTCTTGCCATTTTTTGACTGCTGACTGTTGACTGCCGACTGCTTATCAGGGCAGACACATAGGTCTGCCCCTACTTCCCAGTCTGCCACAAACCGTTTCAAGAAGTCAATTGCCACTGGTTCATCAACCCTATTCCGTCTACACGCCAACTCACATGGTCTCACACAAACCCTGCCGCAAACTGCTGGCAATGGGTTATTTTCCCGTATAACTCGGGCAGCCTCTTGATATTTACCCTCAGCTATCAACCCAATATAATCCTTAACCCTCACCCCTGCCGGACAAGCCATCTGGCATGGCGGCAGGCAATCACCATAATGGTCCGAAAAAAGCAACTCCAGACACAACTTGCGAGTTTCACGGATAAGCTCGCTCATGGTGGTAATTACCATGCCATCCCGCACCATCGTTGCACATGATGGAACCAATGGTCTTCGTTCACCCTCAACCTCTACCACACACAGAAAACATGACCCAAATGGCAAAAGCTGTTTATCATGACAAAGGGTTGGGATATCAATCCCATTCAGCCTGGCTGCCTCCAGAATTGTTGCAGACTCATCCACCATATATTCTTGTTTATCTATAATTATTTTTACCATAAATACTGCCTTAAATTCCTTTTATTATGTAGATGCAGGTAACCACTAACCTCTTCCTTGAATTTCACTAACCCTGATACTGTTTTGTATCTTTTTCTTATGATCGGAATATAAGGCTATCCCTACCATTATAACACCAAATATAGCAATCATACCCATACCAATTAATATACTTTCCATTTCCCTTCTTCTGTCAAGACAACTAATAATTATAATAGCCATAAAGCTGATAACTAATTGCTTATGCCATACCTGTCCACCTTAATAATTGCTTCCAACTTGCATTTAGCCACACACTGCCCGCACCTGACACATTTATTCGCATCGATTACATGCAGTTTTTTCTTCTCCCCGATGATAGCCCCAGTTGGACATACCTTAATACACAGCCCACACCCTTTACAACGGTCATCAATGATGGCAAACGATATTAATTCTTTACAAGCCTTTGCTGTACATCTACGATGCTTGATATGCAACTCATACTCATCCCTGAAATACCTCAAGGTTGTCAACACTGGATTTGGGGCAGTCTGCCCAAGCCCGCACAATGATGTATTTTTTACCTTTTGTGCCAAATTCTCCAATAATTCAATATCGCCTTCAACACCATGACCGGAGACTATCCTTTCCAATATCTCCAGCATCCGTCTGGTGCCAATCCTGCAAAAAGTACATTTACCACACGATTCGTTTTGGGTAAAATTGAGAAAAAATCTGGCAATATCTACCATACAGATGGTATCATCCATTACCACCATGCCACCTGAACCCATGATGGCACCAGTTTGGTTAATGGAATCATAATCAACCGGCGTATCAAGCAGACTTGATGGGATACACCCACCAGAGGGACCACCCATCTGAACTGCCTTAAACTCATGCTTGCCAGTGCCAGAGGTGCTACCTCCTACCCCGCCGCCAATCCCAAAGATAACATCTCTCAGGCTCATGCCCATGGGAACCTCAACCAGACCACCTCGCTGTATCTTGCCAGCTAAGGCAAACACCTTTGTCCCCTTACTTTTTTCCGTACCAAAAGCGGCATAGCTTTCTGCCCCTTTCAGGATAATCCAGGGAATATTTGCCAATGTCTCTACATTGTTGATATTAGTCGGCTTACCATATAATCCGGAGATAGCTGGAAACGGTGGTCTTAACCGCGGCATCCCCCGTTTACCCTCAATAGAGGCAATCAAAGCTGTCTCCTCACCGCAGACAAAGGCGCCAGCCCCTTCCTTTATCAAAATCTCAAATCCAAAATCACTCCCACAGACATTTGGACCAATAACCCCGGTCTTCGTAGCCTGCTCAATGGCTATCCTCAGTCTCTTTATCGCCAATGGGTATTCAGCCCGAACATAAATATACCCATGATGGCTGCCGATAGCATAACCTCCAATAAGCATGCCCTCAATCACGCTATGTGGATCACCCTCCAGCACACTTCTATCCATAAATGCACCCGGGTCACCCTCGTCTGCATTACAGATGAAATATTTTTCATCACCCGGGCTCTTTGCCGCAAATCCCCACTTTACTCCGGTGGGAAATCCGGCTCCACCTCGTCCACGCAAACCAGATTGAGTAATCTCATCAATTACTTGTGAGGGCGACATCTCCAAAAGCACCCGACGAATTGCCTTATAGCCATCCAGACTAATATATTCATCAATTGACTCCGGCGATATAACCCCACAGTTGCGAAGTACAATCCGTTTTTGTTTATTAAGACACTCCTCGTCTTCCAAAGAGATCAGCCATTCGGTAATGATCCTGCCATCAAGCACATGCTCATCAAGTATCCGCTCTACCATATCAGGGGTCACATGTTTATAGGTAACCTTTCCATCAGGCAAGATAACATCAACCAGCACTTCATTGTAGCACATGCCAATACAACCAGTCTCGGAAAGCACCACATCCAATTCACGGGTAGAAATCCCTTGCATCAATCGTTCATAAACCTTTTTGCCACCCGAGGCAATTCCACAACTGCCCAAACCAACAACAATATGTGCCTTCTGCATACAATCTCCCTCTCAATAATTCTCCAACATCTCTTTAATCCTGTCCTCATTCAGCCTTCCATACACATCCTCATCAATCATAACCACAGGTGCCAGACTACAACACCCAAGGCAAGAAACCTTATCAAGGGTAAACCTCATATCAGCGGTTGTGTTACCCGGCAAGACACCGAGTTTATCTGCCATAATCATGGTTATGTTCTCTGCCCCGGACACATGACAGGCCGTACCATGACAGGCACGGATGATATGTTCACCAACAGGAGAAAACCTGAACTGGGTGTAGAATGTTGCTACCCCATATACCTCACTTGGTTTTAATCCAAGACCATTTGCAACGATGGTCATGGATTCCTCGGATAAATACCCATACAACCCTTGTGCCTTTTGTAGCACGGGTATGAGTCCACCTGATTTACCCTGATATTCAAAAAGGATATATGTCAATTCATCTTGATTTTTAGAACATTGGCATCCCATGGTTATTCTCCCTTCCTTCCAATCACTATCGCCCCAATCAATGCCACCAATAGTACAAATGAAACTAATTCAAATGGCAAGACGAATTGTCCTAATAATAATTTTCCAATTTGGGATATATCACCAATAATTGGTACTGCTACCGTTTCATTCCATTTCATAGCCTTCAAGATATAAAAGATAAGGCAAAACAAAACACCTGAGGTAACTATTGCCACCCCTTTTAATTGATTTCCCTGATGATTCGCCATGTCTGAAACCTTATAGGTCAACATGATAAGAAACATAAAGAGAACAACAATTGCCCCAACAAAGATAAATACCTGAATGATTGCCAGAAACTCTGCATTAAGGGTAATAAACAACCCGGCTACACTCAAAAGAAACACAGCCAGAAATAATACTGCATGCACTAAATTTCTCACTGTCACCACCAGCACACCGCAAACAATACCAATAGCTGCCAGCACGAAAAACGCCATATTTGGTAATAACCATGAACAAATAGCATCAATATTTATCATCATATCCACCCCTATCTGGTTTTAAGTACTACGCCTTCCAGACCTGTCAATCTTTGCTGCAAATCAATAAGTAAATTCTTCAACATCCCTATCTCTTCTATTTGGACATTGACCAGCCTGTCTTTTTCTGTAACCTTCAAATGCTCCTCAACCACTGTCTCGGTTTGAACCACCCTTCTCCACATCATTACCCACTGCCCGGCCAATCCGGCCAGCACCATGAGTACTGCACCAAAGGTAACCTGAAGCCAGAACATCATATCCCCAAATCGATTATTCGTATCATTAAGTCGCTGATCCATAGCCGTAAACCGTTGATCCATACTTTTTTCCATAGCCACAAACCGTTGATTTATCATTTGTTCCAAACTATCCAGCCTTGTCTCAATCTTAGCCAGTCTTACTTCAACACTTGTTTCTCCTTGTGTCGCATACACCAACTGTGTATTGCCCAACAAACAACATATTCCTGCCACAATCAGTATGCTTTGCTTAATCCACATCACTGCATCCTCCTCATATCAACACCATCACCAATCCAGTCAATCCAATATTCAAAAACGCAAGCGGCAGCAATACCTTCCAGCCAAACCCCATCAATTGATCCACTCGAATGCGGGGGTATGTCCATCTAAACCATATAAATAAAAACACAATCGCATATGTCTTTGCCAAGAACCATACAATTGGTGGCAAAGACAGAGGAATTCCGGGTATCCCATTCCATCCGCCCAAAAACAGTGTAGCACAAACAGCTGAAGCAACAAACATATTGGCATATTCAGCCAGGAAAAACATGGCAAACTTAATGCCGCCATATTCGGTATGAAATCCAGCAATCAGTTCTGATTCTGCCTCAGGCAAGTCAAATGGTGCCCGATTACATTCTGCAACTGCTGCAATGATAAACAAAATAAATGCCAGAGGTTGTTTGATAATATACCAGCAATCCTGCTGGCTAACAATAATATCACTCAGTTTCAAAGAGCCAGCCAACATTATTACCCCAATCACTGAAAGGCTCATAGCCAGTTCATAGCTCACAATCTGGGCACTGGAACGAATCCCGCCAAGCAGGGAATACTTATTCCCGGATGACCAGCCAGCCATGATTATGCCGATAACCCCTATGCTGCCAACAGCCATGAGATAAAGCACGCCAAGGTTTAAATCCCTGACAATCAAGCCCGGTGACCATGGCAGGACAACATAAGCCATCACCGCCGGAGACATAACAATCACTGGTGCCAGAAAAAATGTCCATTTATCCGCTACCTTAGGCATAATATTTTCTTTAAGTAATAGCTTAATTGCATCAGCTGCTGTCTGCAATATTCCAAAGGGTCCAACTCGTGTTGGTCCAAGCCTGTCTTGTATATAGCCGGCAATCTTGCGTTCAGCCAGAACAAGCATCATAGCATTAACCGAGATAAATCCACCAATCACGGATAATGCTACAACCATGGCTACCACGCTTACCACTAAAACAGGTGGCAGGTGATATGCTTCACACATATTCACCAGCCAATACTGGATATTGTCTACTAATTGTTGTGTATTATATAAAAACTGCATTTTGAAAACCTCATGTTGGGAGTTGAGAGTTTCATAATCTCAACTCTTTAACTCTCAACTCTTTAACTCTTTAACTCTTTAACTCTTTAACTCTCAACTCTTTAACTCTCAACTCTCAACTCTCAACTCTCAACTCTCAACTCTCAACTCTTTAACTCTCAACTCTTTAACTCTCAACTCTCAACTCTCAACTCTCAACTCTCAACTCTCAACTCTTTAACTCTCAACTCTCAACTCTCAACTCTCAACTCTTTAACTCTCAACTCTTTAACTCTCAACTCTTTAACTCCCAACTCTTTAACTCTCAACTCTCAACTCTCAACTCTCAACTCTTTAACTCCCAACTCTCAACCTACTTATACCTCGTAACCTCCGGCTCCTTTGTCAACCCTTCAATATCATATATCATTTTATCTCGACTATAGCAAGCCATTTCATAACAACCAGTCATACGGATAGCATCCTTTGGGCATGCCTCCACGCACAACCCACAGAATATACACCTTGATATATCAATAATATAGCTTTCAACCTTTTTATCACAGCCTTGTACATCCGGCTCATCCATAACTACGGTTGTAATCTTGATTGCCTCAGCCGGGCAATATCTGGCACATAATCCACAGCCAACGCACAACAATTGCCCATTCTCATCCACATTCAATCTTTGTAACCCACGGAATCCTTCTGCTACAGGCATTCTCTGGGTTGGATACTGAATGGTCACTGATGGCGTAAAAAGATGCTTAAAGGTTACTAATAGACCATGAATTAATTCTATGATAATTGTAAAAAAACCTATCTTTGGTGTATACTGTTTCATTTTAATAACTCCACATTTCCCTTTACAGGCATCATCTCTTTCCCAAACAAACACATTATATTCATTGTTGGATACAAATGAACAACCCCAACCCCATCAGGTACATCATGGCTTGCCCTTGCCTTTAGCTCAATTCGTGCATTCTTGGAGGAAACCATAACCATGTCTCCATCCTTTATCCCCAACCTCAAAGCTTCATCAATGCCTATCTCTACGCAAGCATCACCTATCTCAAGTAAGGTTGGACTCCATGCACCAAATGAGCCAGAATATAAATGGGATGGGCTGGATACTAACAGCAACCCATCATCAGCCATTATCCCCTCACACTCAACCGGGATGAATTTACCCTTCCAATCCTTAAGTGAAAAGGGAGAAGGGCTACTCACCTTTATCTCCTGTTGCACATCCTCTGTCGCTTCACAACCAAGTTGCTTGCAGAAATCCATAAATATTTCCAAATCTGTCCTGCTTTCCCCAACGCAAGGCAACACCTTGTTTAATCTCTGCACCCTTCGCTCCAGATTTGTATTTGTTCCATCCTTCTCCGCAAAGCTACAGGCTGGCAGAACCACATCAGCCATATCAGCCGTAGTGGTCATAAACATATCCTGCACTACAAGGAATTCCATGGCATCCAAAGCCTTTCTCATATTAGTGAACGGATAGGTAAGCAAAGGATTTTCGCCCACGATATACATTGCCTTTAGTTTGCCATACTCAAGCATTTCCATAGCATCAAGCCCTGGCTTATCTACAGGCACATACCCGGGTAAAAACCCTGGTACTGCTCCCATGTTAAGTGCCCCTTGTGAGTTATTCTTTTCCGGCAGGATATACACCCCGCAGGACTGCCTGCCGATATTTCCGGTAAGTAACGCCAGATTGCTTGCTGCACAGGCAATATCATGGTCATTTCCAACCAACCCCACACCCGTAGCCACAATAATGCAGGCATTAGCTGCCTCAGCATAAGTTTTGGCGGCTAATTCAATGGCAAGAGGCTTAATCCCACATACCCTTTCCACATATTCAGGGGTATATTTTTCTATCGATGCTTTTAGCTCAGCAAGCCCTTCGGTTTTGTTATTAACAAAGGTTGTATCAGCCAATTCAAGCCTGATTATCTGATTTATAATCCCATTAATCAAGGCAACCTCTGTTCCTGGCTTAATTATGAGGCTATCCTGTGCCTGACGGCTAAGCAGTGTCCTTTTATTATCTACTACAATCAACTTTGCCCTGTTTCGATTAACAGCCAAGTTTACCTCTATCCTGACATTTGGATGTGTCTCATTAAGGTTAGCCCGCACCAACAAGATAGCGTTTGCCTTTCTAATCTCATGCAGGAAATTGGTTGAGCAAGCCACACCAAGGCTTTCCCTTAAACCCAATAATCCCTGATACCTGCCACCATGATCAATATTATTCGTTCCTATCCCCTGCCTGATCAATCGTTGAAAGAGATATAGCTCTTCATTGGTCAATCTGGCAGAGCCAAGCCCACCAATAGAATCTGCCCCGGATGCAGCCTTTATTTCATTAAACCGTGACACCACAAGCCCCAGAGCCTCATCCCAGCCAACCTCTTCAAATAGTCCATTCCTTTTCACCAACGGCTTTTTTAATCTCTTCGGGCTACTGATAAACTCATATCCAAACCTGCCCTTAGAGCAAAGATTACCCTCATTTATTCCAATATCATAATCACCTGTAACCCGCTGTATCTTATTATCCTTAAGTCCCAGCACAAGTGAACACCCATTTGAACAATAGGGACAAATTGTTGTTTTATTCTCAAGATCCCATACGCGTGCCTTATATTTGAACATTTTTGAGTTCAATGCCCCAACCGGACACACAGAGATACACTGCCCACAAAATTCACAACTCATAGGACGGTCAAAGTCCGTACCAATATATGTCTTAATTCCTCGATTGATAAAGCTAATCTCCCCTACACCCTGTATCTCGTTACAGATTCGTACGCATTTGCCACAGAGAACACATCGATTCATATCTCGTTCAATAAATGGTGAAAGCCTTTCCACTGCCTTTTTAACAGCCTTCATACGATATGGATTATCAACTACCCCATATTCATACACCAGATCCTGCAACTGACACTCCCCTGCCTTATCACACACAGGGCAATCAAGTGGGTGTTCTGCAAGAATAAGCTGAAGCTGTGCCCGTCTTGCCTCAATTATCTCAGGGCTATTGGTAATTATCTCCATTCCATCCTTGACCGGATTAAAACAGGCTGGTATCAATGCCTTGCGACCCTTAAGCTGAACCACACACATACGGCAGGCACCAAAGCCAATCAGCCGTTTGTCTGCACAAAGGGCAGGTATTTTTACACCAGCCTTCTGTGCTGCCTCAAGGATCATTGTTCCCTTTTTGACTGTTATCTGTTTTTTATCAATTGTTAGTGTAATTTCTGACATCTTTACCTCATCATAACCATCAGCGTTATCAGCGTTCTATTTCTTCCTAATCTATCGCATCAAACTTACAAGCTGTAATACAAGATCTGCACATAGTACATTTTTCCCGATCAATAATTGCTACCTGCTTTTTCTCCCACACAACAGCGTTTGAGGGACAAGCCTTAAAGCACACTCCGCACATCTTACATTTTTCTTCATTTACCTCAAATTTTATCAGATCAATACAAACCCTGGACGGACATCGTTTTTCCTTGATATGAGCATCATACTCATCCCTGAAATAGCGAATGGTTGAAAGTATTGGATTGGCTGCTGTTTGACCAAGCCCACAGTGTGATGTATTTTTTATATGCCTGCCAAGCTGTTCCAAAAATTCAATGTCCCCTTCCTGTCCCCTGCCAGCAACAATATCCTCAAGTTTATTGAGCATAACCCTTAATCCAATTCGACAGGGCACGCACTTACCACAGGATTCATCTACAGAAAAATCCGTAAAAAATCGGGCTGTATCAACCATACAGGTAGCATCATGCATAATTACCACACCGCCAGAGCCCATCATGGCTCCAGCAGAGGTGAGTGAATCAAAATCTATGGTTATATCAAGCAGACTCTCTGGTATGCACCCACCAGATGGACCACCAAGCTGTGCTGCCTTAAATTTTCGTTTGTTTGAGATGCCTCCGCCAATATCAAATACCAATGCCCTTAAGGATGTACCCATAGGCACTTCAACCAATCCAACATTATTTATTGCCCCGGTTAAGGCAAAGACCTTTGTGCCCTTGCTTCCCTCCGTGCCAATAGAGGCAAACCATGCCCCGCCATTAAGGATAATCTGTGGCACATTGGCAAATGTTTCAACATTGTTCAAGTTGGTTGGCTGTCCCCAGAGCCCTGATTCAGAAGAGCGGGGTGGTTTTATCCTCGGCATACCCCGTTTACCCTCAATAGAGTACATCAAGGCACTTGACTCACCACAAACAAATGCACCAGCACCTGGATATATCTCAATATCAAAATTAAAATCAGTACCAAAGATATTTTTACCAAGCAATCCATATTCTCTTGCCTGCTCAATAGCTATATTTAATCTGTGAATAGCAAGCGGATATTCTGCCCGCACATAAATATACCCCTTTTCCACACCACCAATGGCATAGGCTGAGATAGCCATGCCTTCTAAAACCGCATGAGGGTCAGCCTCTAAGACTGATCTATCCATAAATGCACCCGGGTCACCCTCATCACCATTGCAGACCGTATACTTTGGAAAATTCTTATACTTTCGGCACTCTTCCCACTTTTTCCCGGTTGGAAATCCGCCGCCGCCACGGCCCCGTAAGCCAGAGATAATCATCTCATTGATAACATCCTCTGGAGTCATCCCGGTTAATATTTTAGCCAATGCCTGATACCCATCACGGGCAATGTATTCGTCGATTTTCTCAGCATCAATCAGTCCACGATTCCGCAGGGCACGCAATACTTGATGTTTGAAGAACGGAATATCACTTATCAGGGGAACAGCCTCTTTTTCTGTTGGTGGGGTATACATTAAGTCCTTTACAGGCCGTCCCTTTAAGAAATGCTCTTCTACTAATAATGGTATATCCTCTGGCTTAAGGGAATGATAAAATATACCCTCTGGATAAACTACAAATAATGGACCCTTAGCACAAAAGCCATTACAACCAGTTAAGGTTATCTGGATTTCTCTCTGGAGATCCTTTTTCTGTAATTCATCCTCTAATGCCGTTTTTATCTTTGATGCACCACAAGCAACACAACCTGTGCCAGCACAAATTAATATATTAGCTCGAAATTGCGTCATTTCTTTCTCCCTCATCCCTTTTCCTCAATATGTCGCTTCATTACCAATTCCCAGGGCATATTCTTCTACAATGTTCCCACCAATAACATGTTCTAAAAGTATCTTTTTAATCTTCTCTCCATCTAAATCAACATATTTCACCGGTGACTTTCCTGCTAATTCAACAGTTACCATTGGTTCGCGACTACATAAACCAGCACAACCAGAGGTAGTAACAGTAACATCTGTCATGTTTTGTTGCATGATTTCATCCATTAAGGCAGACATTACCCCTCTTGCACCAGAGGCAATACCACATGTCCCCATGTGAATAATAAATCTCGCTCGATAACCACCCTCTCGCAGGGTACTTGTTGCCTTATATTGTTCCTTAATCTTTATTAAATCATCAATAGTTAACTTTGCCATATTAAAAATCACCCCTCAATCGTTCATGGATAAACCTTATTATCGCTGGTAGATTTCCTGATTCTGCCTGTATCATGGTTGTATCAAGCAGAGTTATGGTCTCTGCTATCCCAATTATATCCAACCCTTTTAATTTTGCCTGCCTCACAATTGCCCTTGGTGACATCTCCAGCTCAGCACAAGGTGACAGGCAAGTATGAATATGGAGATCTGTCTTAAATATTCTCATTTCTGATGCCAAGCTGGTACAATTTACCTGCCAACTCAAAGGCAGGCAATTGGCTCACCAAAATAGTTATTCCTTCCTGTTTTGCTTTTTCCAGGGTATCTTCTGCTGGTTGTCGATTATTTACTAATATAATTCCCGATAATTCCTTTAAAACAGCCACAGCCACGATATTCTGATGAACTTGCAGGGTAATCCAGACATTTCCCCTTTGAGCATGAGCAATGACATCAGACAATAAATCAGAAACATAACCGCCGCTTAATATTTTTGGTGATCAGTTATCGGTATTTACTACCGATAACTGATCACCGATTACTATTTGACCACTCCGCCTGACAACTTGTTATTCTCATTCAAATCATGCCCGGATAAATAGCCAACTATTTACCCTTCTCATCTTCATCCTCATCTTCATCCCAATCATCCTCATCCTCATCCTCATCCCAATCATCCTCATCCTGTCCATGTCCCACAGACGATAATCCCTTAGCTACCTCTGCCACCAACCGAAAACATGACAGTTCACATAATCCGGTTGTTTCTAATATCTCCGGCATATGCTCTCCTACATTTGACAGGTAAGCAACGCAACTCTCATCACACACCCTTTCCATATAACAACATTTTTTCTCTTTCTTTACCTCTGTCTTACAACAACCCATTTCAATTATACCTCCTTAATATATCTATAATCTTCCCAGGCGTTACCATGCCATGGGTATCTTCACCAACTAATACAGCCGGGGCAAGCCCACAAGCCCCAATACATCGCACAGCCTCAAGTGTAAATTTTTTATCTTCCGTGGTTTCTCCAACCTGAATCCCTAATTCAGACTCAAGCTTAACAATAATCTCCTGTGCACCCTTAACATAACAAGCAGTTCCAGTACAAACCTTAATCAGATATTTGCCCTTTGGCACAGTAGTAAAAAAAGCATAAAATGTAACCACCCCAAAGATATGAGCTGGCGGCACATTAATTCCTACAGCAATATGCCGTTGCAATTGAGCAGGTAGATACCCAAACGCTTCTTGAGTTTCCTTCAGAATGGGGATAAGATAATTGGGCTTTGCACCATACTTTGCCACAATAGCATCTATCTGTGCCAATTGCTCGGGCGAAAATATTTCTATTGGTTCGGGGCTTGATTGAATCTTTGAACTCAATTTTTCATCACCCATTGTGTTCTTCAAAGCCATAAGTGTTTCATCTTGTTTGCAATTACAATTACATCCTGCCATAACTTTTTTACCTCAAAATTATTTCATCTTTAACAAAGGCAAATACGGTGACTCTGGCCTTACTTTCAAAGTTTGCTCACTACAATCTACGATTAAGTCCATCACTTCCATAATAATTTGCCCAACCAATGGTTCAGAATTTGGTGGACCAACAATACAATCCGTATTCATTTGTCTATTGCCAATTCGTACACTTACTACACCAGCGATATTCCTTTCTTCTTTCCTTTCATCAGCATAGGTCACCACAGCCTTTCGTATAATCTCAAGTCCAAGAGCCTCCACGAGATCTTGTGGCAACATCAACATTATTGCCCCAGTATCTACAAGGGCTGTTGCTTCTTCTTTGCGAATTTGTGATTCCTTAATCTCTTTATTTGTACATCGATACCTGTCCCATGCATTTTCAAGACAGAGCGTTACATTTACCTCACCCATTTTTCTTCTCCTACCTGTCAATCTCCCCTAACACAATATCCAATGTTCCAATAATTGCCACCACATCAGCTATCATCGTGTTATTCTCACACATCTTGCCAATTGCCTGAAGGTTGGCAAAGGATGGCGTGCGAATTTTCATGCGATATGGTTTTGGAGAGCCATCACTAATGATATAAAAACCAAGCTCACCTTTGGGTGCTTCAATAGATTGATATATCTCACCTATTGGCGGATTAAATCCCTCGGACATGATATGAAAGTGATGGATAAGGGATTCTATCGTCGTATTCACCTTGTCTTTTGTTGGAGGCACGACCCTTGGATCATTTGCCATGAGCTTGCCCTCAGGCATCTTTTCAAGAGCCTGTTTAACTATACCATGGCTTTGTCTCATCTCTTCCAATCGTACCAGATATCGGTCGTATGTATCTCCTACTCCCCTGCCGGTTGGGATAGAAAAGTCAAGCTCATTATAAACACAATAGGGTTCTGCCCTTCGAATATCCCATTCAACCCCTGAGCCGCGAAGACAGGGACCACTCAGGCTATAATTTACAGCGTCCTCAGCAGAGATAATCCCCACATTTACAGTGCGATCAAGCCATATCTTATTATTTGTCAATAATGCCTCATACTCATTTATTTTTGATGGAAATATATTAATAAACTCCGTTATCTTCTGTCGAGTGTTATTATCAATATCCTTTGGCACACCACCAATGCGAAAGGCAGTGGTAGTAAGCCTTGAGCCACAATACGACTCAAAGATGTCAAGTAGCAACTCCCTTTCTCTAAAGCAATACATGAATGGTGTAAATGCCCCTAAATCAAGGGCATGGGTTGCTAACCAGACAAGGTGGCTGACTATTCGGGTAAGTTCAGCCAGAATTACCCTGATATAGCTTGCCCTCTTTGGCACACTTAACCCCAATAACTTTTCCACAGCAAGACAATAGGCAAGATTATTGGAAATCGCAGCAATATAATCAAGCCTATCTGTCACCGGCAGAAATTGGGCATAGGTTTTGTTCTCAGCCAGTTTCTCCAGCCCACGGTGCAAATAACCCAGATCAGGTATAACCTTAGTTACCACCTCACCATCAAGGTGCACAATCAGTCTCAATACCCCATGCGTACTTGGGTGTTGAGGACCCATATTAACGATTAATTCTTGTACTTCAGACATTTTTTGTCCTCTTTATCTGGAAATGCTCTCGGTGGCACAGGCATCCTTGCCTGTGGTCCACAGGCTGGAAGTCTGCGAGACTACCTTGATTTTCATCCCTTTGCAGGAATATACACCATGTTACTCGCCAAGCCTCATTTCCAATTGTCTCAAGGGCATCTCTAAAAGCTCAATCAAGTCATGATGGCAAGGCGCAAAGATGCGAAAAAGCGCAGTTTACATGTGGTAAATGAGCATTTTAAGCAGCTTTGCAACGCCGCCAGCGTGGCTTCAGTGAGTTTTTAGAGATGCCCTCAAAATATCTCCAGCATTTTGCCTATCAATCCTGCCATTGAAATAGCAGCAAATGTCATGGCAAAAGTAAATAATCTGGTGGTTAATGCCCTGTTTTCTCTTAATCCTGCATCTATTTTTACATCCACCCTTTCTATCAATTTATCTAATTTAACATCAATTTGTTCAAATCGTTTGTCTATCTTATCAAATCGTTTGTCCACTTGTTCAAATCGCTTGTCCATCTTATCTTCAAGGGATTTTACCCCTGATTTTACATCATCTACCTGTTGTTGTAAATGATCAAATTTTACATTTATTTGTTGTTGCAAATAGCCGAATTTTAGATCCATTTGTTGTTGCAAGTGGTCAAAACGAACCTCAAAATATTTTGAGGTTGGGATGATATTTGTTATTAATACATCCATTGTCTTTTTATCAAGCATTAATCCTTCTTCTTTTTCTTCTGCCATATCAATATCTCCCTACACCGGCACATGCGTCCTTAACTTTTCCTCAAGCCATTTCTCACCCACATCTGTCACCAATGGATAATCCTTTCGCAATGGATGTCCTTCCCAATCCTCAGGCAATAAAATTCGCCGAAGATCCGAATGATTATCAAACACAATGCCAAACATATCATAAACCTCGCGTTCAAACCAGTTAGCTGCCTTCCAGACACTCTCCACCGAAGCAATGATTCCATTCTCTTCAACAGCAGCCTTTAGCCTGAGGCGATGCCTTTTGTTTATTGAATATAGATGATAGACTACATCAAAACGAGGTTGTCTTTCTGGATAATCCACACCACAAATATCTGTTAGATAATCAAACTCTATCGTTGGTGTATCATGAAGAAATTTGCAGAACTCAAGAATGCTTTCCTTTTTAACACGAATGGTTAAATCCAACGCATCATCTACCTCTTCAATTGCTCCTGCAAATTTTGCTTTTATTGTATCAACGATTTCCTGTTTACTCATATTTGCCTGCCTTTTTAGTCTGTAACCTATAGCCTAATTGTCTACAGTCTATTCACCTGAGTAGTTACAATACTCATTCCCTTAATCTTGTCCTGCAACTTCATCAATCCATACAAAAGCCCCTCTGGTCTTGGCGGACAACCAGGGACGAAAACATCAACCGGTATAATCTTATCCACGCCCTGTACTACATTGTATGTATTGAATATTCCGCCAGAATTAGCACAACTGCCCATGGATATGACCCATTTTGGGTCAGGCATCTGATTGTATAATAATTCAATGCGTGGTGCCATCTTATAAGTAACCGTACCAGCAATAATCATCAAATCAGCCTGTCTTGGTGATGGTCTGAATACCTCAGCCCCAAATCGAGCAAGATCATACCGAGATGCACCTGTAGCCATCATCTCAATGGCACAGCATGCCAGACCAAAGGTCAGTGGCCATAAGGATGATCGTCTTGCCCAATTAATCATAAAATCCATTGGTGCCAGAACTATTTGTCCACCGGGTATTTTTTCAATCCTTACCCCTACTTGTTCAAGAATACTCATAACAACCACATCCTATTTAATATTACTCAATTCCATTTCAACACACCCTTACGCCACGCATAAAGCAAGCCAATAAGCAAGATAACAATAAAAATAGCCATTTCCACAAAAGCAACCAACCCTAATTCCTTAAATACCACTGCCCATGGGAACAGAAAGGCTACCTCAACATCAAAGACAACAAATATCAAGGCAAAGAGATAGTATCGCATATTAAACTGTACCCAGGAGGAACCCACTGGCACCTCTCCGCATTCATAGGTAAACAGCTTTTTGGGTGATGGGTTGCTCGGACGAACAAGCCAGTTGGTCACATAACCACCAAACACAAACAGCATCCCAAGCCCCATAAATAAAATAACCCATCCATAATCAGCTAAAAGGTTCATAATCCTCTCCATTTTGTAAGTTGTGGGTAACTACTCAGGTAGAGGAATTCACCACAGAGACACGGAGAACCACAAGAGATTTTCAGGGTGTTTTTAAGGTGTTCCCCTACGATTTAAGGCAACTTCTTCTGCAAGAAAAGTGAGAAATGAAAAAATAAGGGCATTCTTCATCAATTCTCCGTGTTCTCCGTGCTCTCTGTGTCTCCGTGGTGAGTAGTTACAATTGTGGTTATTATACTTTATGACAGTAACTTTGTCAAGTTATATTTTTGTAAAACAGCACATTTTTTTTATGCTCTTAATAATAGCTACTCATAATTGTCATTGTTGCGGTTACGATCAATAAACTCAAAAGTTCAGAACTTCAATACTTCCTACCTTCTGAACAACCTCACCTCTTTCCCTGTAACCACATCCCATAATCGAACCGTGTCATCTGAACTGCCAGAGACAATATATTTCCCATCAGAGGTAACAGCTACAGAGGTAACATCATCTGTATGCCCTCGCAAAAGCTTTGCCTGTTTGCCTGTAGCTACATCCCAGATACGGACACTTCCATCCCGACTGCCTGAGACAATATACCGCATGTCTGGTGTAGGATGAGCAGAATATATCCATGATTCATATTCCTTTAGCTGTTTCACCTGCTTGCCTGTCTTTATCTCCCACAGTCGAACCATTTTATCCCTTGAACCAGAGATGATAAATCTGGTATCATGACTAAATCCAACACATGTTACTGCCTCTGTATGTTCCGTCCATGTTTTACAGCATTCACCAGTAACCGTTACCCACAGTCGTACCGTGTTATCGCTACTTCCAGAGACGATATACCTTCCATCATCCGGGTCAAAGGCAAGGCTTAATACGGCATCGCTATGTCCGGTATACACCCGAACAAGTTTATTGTCTGGTATTTTCCACAGCCGAATAGTTTTGTCTTTACTTCCAGAGGCAATATATCGGCAATCAGGGCTAAAGGCAACAGCCGTAACAGAGTCAGCATGTCCTGGAAAGGCAGTAATCAGTCCCCCTTTTTCTACATCCCAGACACGAACCGTTCTGTCTGCCCCTCCGCTTACTAAATATTTACCATCCGGGCTAAAGGCAAGGGACATAACAGTACCAGTATGCCCCTTAAATGTCTTTACCAATTTGCCACTGACTGAATCCCACATACATATTGTTTTATCTGAACTGCCAGAGGCAATATACCTGTCGAGAGGACTAAAACTAACTACAATCACATCATTTGTATGCCCTTGCAAATAGCCGCGATGCCTGCCGCAAAGCACATCCCATAGTCGAACGAGTTTATCTGAACTGCCGGTAATCATGTGATCCCCATCATTGCTAAAGGCAGCACAATAAATATCTGTTGTGTATCCCTTAAACCTTTTGATGAGCTTTCCTGTAGTAACATCCCAGAAGCCAATGGTTTCATCCATGCTGCCAGAGATAATGTATTTACCATCCTTGCTAAACACGGTTGAATACACAGCAGCATCATGTCCTTCAATTTTTTTGATGATATTGCCGGTAGCTACCTCCCACAAATATATATGCTTATCTGTACCACCAGATATAAGATATTTTCCATCAGGGCTAAATTCCACTGATCTGACCCATGAGGTATGTCCCTTAAGTGTTTTGATCATCTTGTCATTCTTAATATCCCATATATGGATAACCCCTTCTCCACTGCTTGAGGCAATATATTTACTATCAGGGCTAAAGGAAATTGAATAAACCCATGATTTATGCTCATAAAAGATTTGCACAACCTTGCCTGCGGCAACATCCCAAAGACGGATTGTCTTGTCAATGCTTCCTGAGGCAATGTATTTACCATCCGGGCTAAAGGCAAGGCATTTGACCCAGGCAGCATGTCCCTTGAATGTTTTAATGAGTTTGCCTGTAGCCGTTTCCCAGAGATAGATAACCTTATCCAATCCAGTGGTTGCTACAAATTTATCATCAGGGCTAAAAACTACGGATTCAATATTAGGGATATTTGGCTCATCATAACATTCCCCTGCTCCGAGGCTTATGATAAGGATAAAAATTACAACAAATGTTCTCATATTTATGCTTACTCACCATTTCTTAATGTAACTGTTTAGGTATTGTGTTGGTTCATTGGGAATCGTAATTTTTCATTCAATAATTTAGCGACTTTTCCGTATTTGTGAGGCGGTATCTCCACCCCAGATACAGAGGTTTTTTTAGGCATAAAAGGCAACTCAAGATTATCCTACTTAATCACCTTTCCCTTCTTTCGCAAGGACAAGATTTAGTCGGTGGGGGAATACTGATCCCCCACCTCTCACGACAATAATCTATCGTCACCAATCAGCCCCCCTTTGTCGGGACCAAAGGCTAAACTGTAACCAAACAAAATCCATTGCAACCCAACAACATATAAGCCGACAAGGCATCCCTTCATCGTTGACAGAACATTTTTTCGTCTGACCATGCCACCATAAAACAGCCCAAGACCAGGGATCATGAGCATGACTAATGCGGTGGAGATGAGGAGCCATAATGTGTCTGCTTGATTAATTGCCATCTGAGTTGTTTGGTTAGCAACTGCATTGCTGTTTGAAAAAATTGAGGCGAGTAATAAGATTGCTACTGGTAGTTGTTTCATTTTATTCTTCCACATTATACACCATCAAACTCTTCAACATCAACATACGGCTCTGACCTTCTGCCCAGAGCAGAAATAATTTTTCCAGTAATCAATCCAGTAATAGCGGCGAGTACAACTGTTACGAGTATGCCGATTAACTGAGCACTAACATTAATACCTGCAACAACAAAAAGGGCAGCTATACCGCCGAAGAGCCCCGGCAAGCCATGCAGATAAAACACACCGCAAGTATCAACCTTCTTGGTCATATCCGTCAATTTTGATTGAATGATCGCAAAGCCAAAGGTGGAGATGATCCCAGCCATGATACCGATTGCAAAGGCAGCAGCAGGAATGGACTGATTACAGGTTGAACCAATGGCCACACCGCCGGCCAGGGTTGCATTGGCAATATCCGCCGCTGATACCTTCCCTCTCAATTTGACTGACGCAAAATATGTAGCGATAGTTGATCCACAAAGTGCCAGTATGACATTGACGGCTGTCTTAGGCACATCTTCAGGGGCGACTAATGCCGCACAGAAACTGGGCCAGAATACCCATAACACCATGCTCCCCAGCAGGGAATATTTGTCGCTGTTTTCATCGCTCTCGATAGCGGTTTCACATTCCTTCATCGTTGTCATGGAGGCAGCCACTCCCAGTCCGAAGATGGCACCAAAGGCGTGGATGATGATTGAACCACCGGTATCTACCACATTACCCGTAATCAGACCTAATCCGCCATGGAGAACGATCCATTCATTTAAGGCATAAAACGGGACAAAGATGATACCCAGCAGCATATATTGGTGCATTTTCAGGCGACCCAATACGGCTCCGGCACAGATCAACAAGCTGGCAGCAGCAAATTCGGACAGGATAAGTTTATCAATAACACTTCCAGAACTACCCATGACAGAAAAGCTGTCTTTCAGGAAGTATAAGGGGATCGAAACACTTACTAATAAATAGGTTGCCGTTATTGTGGATCGCCCATATTTTTTAACAAAAACCATCAGGAATCCGAAACCTACCAGCAACATAGCCATAATGTGGATGGCACGGTTGTATTTTTGTACATCGGTCAATGCTGCCAGACTATTGCCAGATATTTCAGCAGCATATACTACTCCACATGCTGTAAACATCAATGCGGTGAACAACAGGATTGTTTTAGTGTAATTTTTCATTGATTTCTCCTTTTGTGATAAGCACCAGACCATAAATATCTATAACAAATGTAGCGGAGGGCTTTAGACCTCCAGTAGATGGAAGTCTAAAGCCTTCCGCTACAACACTTTACAGAATAGACAGATACTTATCCAATTCATACTCTGTAACCTGTATCCGATATTCTTCCCATTCCTGCTCTTTTATGGCGATAAACCTTGGAAAGATGTGTTCTCCCAATGCCTTGCGGAGTAATTCACTCTGTTTGCCGATATTTATTGCCTCACCCAAACTACCAGGCAGCATCTCAATCCCGGCAGCTTTTCTTTCCTCAGCTGTAAGGTGATAAAGGTTTTTGTCCATAGGTTGCTGCAATTCATACCCTTTCTCAATCCCATCAAGTCCAGAGTGGAGAAGGACGGCAAAGGTAAGGTATGGGTTACATGCTGGATCTGGACAACGCAGTTCTGCACGGGTGGATTGTTCCTTCCCAGGATGATACAGAGGGATTCTCACCAATGCTGACCTGTTGCGTTGTGACCAGGCAATATAAACCGGTGCCTCATAACCAGGAACAAGCCTCTTGTAAGAGTTTGTCCACTGGGCAAAGATACAAGACATTTCCTGAGAGTGCGTTAATTGACCAGCAATAAATTGTTTGGCTGTATCACTCAGGTGATGCTCATCATTTGCATCAAAGAAGGCATTATCAGTTCCCTTAAACAAGGATTGATGGACATGCATACCACTACCGTTTTGTCCAAAGATTGGTTTGGGCATAAATGTAGCATAAACCCCATACTTCTGTGCTATTTCCTTGACAACTAAGCGATAGGTCATGACATTATCTGCCATTGCTAAGGCATCTGCATATCTCATATCAATCTCATGCTGACTTGGTGCCACCTCATGATGGCTATATTCCACCCGAATACCCATTGCCTCCAAGGTCAAAATGGTATCCCGCCTGATGTCAGAACCAGCATCCAATTGATTCAAATCAAAATACCCACTTTTATCTAAGACATCAGTGCCATCTGAGGATTGAAAATAAAAGTATTCAAGCTCCGGCCCAACGAAGAAATGGTCAAATCCCATAGCAGTTGCCCGTTTTATGGCTTTCTTCAAGATATAACGGGGGTCACCCTCATAAGGCTGCCCGTATGGGGTCATAATATCGCAGAACATTCTGGCTACTGCCGTCTCTTTTGGTCTCCATGGAAGTATCTGGAAGGTTGACGGATCTGGTTTAGCAATCATATCACTTTCTTCAATATCCTGATACCCTGTTACCGAAGAACCATCAAATCCCATGCCATTTTCCATTGCATTTTCGAGTTCTGCACTGGTAATAGCAAAATTCTTCAGCTGTCCAAGTACATCCGTAAACCATAAACGGATAAACTTGACATTGTTGTCTTTAACTAACCTGAACACATCCTCTTTTGTCTTTGCACACATATTGTGTACCTCCTTTTATTTTCTAAGATAAGACCTATACCATATAAAGTAAAAAAACATTGCCTTTGGTAACCCTCTGCTCAAAAAAAATTGGCATGGTTCAAAATTCTACCCCCGCCAGTGGGATATATGAACCATGCCAAAAATTTGCACCATGCTTTTTCTCTTATCTCTCTATCAATATCTGTCTCTTTGAACACCTATGCTGTGGTTTTGTGGCTGATATAAAATTATTTGACGGCTCATTGCACAGATTTTCAAAGAGTTCCATATCACAGAGAGGTATTTTCCCCTCATCTTCGCCAGAGTACTCTTTAACCTTAGAAATATCATATTTTTTATCCCACAACAAGTTACCTGTCTTTGCCTCAAAAAAGCAGAACCTTATCTTTAATGCCACCTTGCGGGTAATACTTGGGATATCATAGTAAATATATCGCCTTTCCTCTTCTGAATAACGGCTTTTACTTGTTAGCAGTTTTGTTCGATCATCCTTAAATTCTATTATCTCAAGGACAAATACCCCCTGAATATCAGAATCATTACACAGGTCTATTATTGCCTCATTTGCCAGATGGGCTCCCTCATTTATTGCCTGTAATGTCTCTTCATCAATATAAAATGAACTTTCCTCTTGTATCTTTTCCTTAAATGCCTCAACAATCATCGATGCTATTTCCTCTGTCTTTTCATCTGGAAATGCAGATTGTGGAGTCATCTTCCATTGGTGGCTGGGGGCGGGGGTGGTTATTGAATTTCCCTTTGTATCTTGCAAAGGCATGGATTTTTCATCTGGCAACAAGACAAATATCCCCACACGGTTTATGCCATCTACGGTCAATACCGGGATAAGTTTTTTCTTTATCTCCACCCTTTTGGACAATATCTTTTTTGAGGCAGAAAATGTTCCTGCTACAGGCATAATTTGCGTTTGCCCTGTTTCCTCCATGAAAGCCTTAAGATTTTGATAGCAAATATTTTCAGTAGAACCACCCATGCCCTGTCGTGAGTTTTTACTTTGTGCCTTTGTGCCTTTGTGCCTCTCTGTTCCTGCATTTTCAATAGAAATACCTACCGCTTTTTCATAAAGCCGTTTTGCATTATCATTGTCTCCAAAATACTCATAAACCACACCAAGATTATTACAGACAAACATGTTATCAGGGTTATTCTTCATGGCTTTTTCAAGATGAAATTTAGCATCATGCCAGAGATCCATGGTTATACATTTAGTTCCATATTGACTATTTGCTGCAACCATAGAATGTATGCCTGTACAGCCAATTGTAATGTTTATAAGCACTGTTAGTAGAATGATGCTCTGTATTCGTGTCATTTTCTATGTCCTTATCCTACCCTTTTTCCTGTTTTACCATTTCCCGTAATTGCTCAATAAAGTGTGGAACTCGCAATGCCACTACTAAATGTGTAAGATAGAGATTTGCCACTAAGACACCAAGACACTAAGAAAACACTAAGAATATCTTCCTTTGTGTATTCCTTCGTGCCTTTGTGCCTTT
>JAZDHC010000144.1:0-9743 GCA_043806395.1 Candidatus Desantisiibacteriota bacterium
AAATGTGCAAGATGGAGATTTGCCACGAAGACACCAAGACACTAAGAAAACACTAATAATATCTTCCTTTGTGTCTTCCTTCGTGCCTTCGTGTCTTTGTGGCTAATCCCTTTCACTTTCCACAAGATATTGAGCAATTACCATCTATTGGAGGTCTAAAGACCTCCGCTACATTGCTATAGGCTCAGAAGAGCAGATTTGCATCAGTTATCTCTGCATCTCTGTATCTCTGTTTCCTTACCCTACAGCCTAAACACCTACAGTCTAATAGCCTTGTTTTACTGCACAATCACCTGAAACAATACCTCTGGTATCTGTCCCTCAATCAACAGTGCATTTATCTTTTCCTTAATCTCTTCCTTTAATTCTTCTTTACCCTTGACGCTATTTACCTCTGAGGTTTTGCTGATCAGGATGGTATTAATAATATCCTTAATTTCGCTATCCCTCTCCCCCAGCTCTGCGGCTAATAGTTTATATTTTATGGGGTCATATTTCAACGCCAGGTCTGTAATCTTAACATAATGCGGCTCTTCTATATCAGCCAATTTTGCGGTAAAGTCTCCTATATAATTATCATGAAGTGGTTTTTCCGCCTCAGGCTTTGCCCCTTCTTCTGCCTCTACCTTTTCTGGCTCAAACGACTCATCTGGTGGT
Source organism: Candidatus Desantisiibacteriota bacterium (assembly GCA_043806395.1). Taxonomy (GTDB): domain Bacteria; phylum UBA9089; class CG2-30-40-21; order CG2-30-40-21; family CG2-30-40-21; genus CG2-30-40-21. The sequence goes on from JAZDHC010000144.1 coordinate 658, forward strand.
GCAATAGACTTTTTAGCTACATTTGAGGAAACCATAATTACAACAACTATTAAGACAAGAACCAGGGCAACCATCCCCAGGAGCTTGATTAAGCCACTCATGTCTTTTTTTTCTTTTTTCGGTTTTTCCTCTCCCTCTTCACCCTCAACTTTTTCCTCTCCTTCAACTTTTTCCTCTTCAACTTTTTTCTTAGCCATATTGTTTCATCCTCCTTATCTTGTTTAGTCGTCAAGAAAAAATAACTTGTACAGTCGTGCCACCGATCCATCTTGGATGGCTTCGTTGTTCGTCGCTTACATACAGTAGTATGCTCGCTTCTCACGCCTTGCCAGCCAAGCGTCTCAGTGGCTCTTGGTGTGCAACTTATTTTTTCTTGACTCCTTATACAAAAACACAGGAAATGATGCCTGTGCTACTCATCAATCAATCAATATCATTTCCTGGTGGCAAACATGTTGGAGCAACCGTACGGCGATATTTGATAATCAAGCCAACCAATTCGTCAACCGTTTCCTTAACTATATATTTTTGACCATTAATTAAGGCAATAATCGTATCAGGTGTTGCTTGAATGCACTCGATTTGATGTGGATTAATATAAAATTCTGTGTTATTAAGACGAGTTACCTTGACCATAATTTTTAAGCACATCCTTTACTATATTTTACATTATTCTGGCAAGCATGTCAAGAAAAAAAGTGACACGGGCTTCCAGCCTGTGGGATTAAACTTTCCTCATGGGCAAAATGCCCATGCTACAACCGCATCCCAATCGACAGCCTGTGTGTATCCCCCATTCTTTTAGTAGGCACAAAGGCATAGTCTATTGAATATGGTCCCAAAGGGAATCCAAAGCCAAGATTTATCCCACCATTTAAGTCTTCAAATAGTTGGGAATCAAACCCTCCTCTAAGGGCAAAGGTATTCATCATCTTACACTCAAATCCAGCATTTATCTTCAGTTTATTGTCTGAGGGTTTGGTCCAATCACAACCTATTAGAAGTGGATAGTCTGGAAATTGATAGGCAATCCCCAGCTTGTACAGTGTTGGCAGTTTGTATCCTGCTTCCATGTTTGGTCCCACATTTTGAATAACCGAACTCAAGGATAGACCATCAATGGGCAGATGGTATAATTGCCCGAAATCAACCGCAAATCCACTTGTTTCCTCATCATCTATTTTTTCCTGAATTCCCTTGACATTTATCCCCAGAGAGATGCCATGGCTGAAGCGAAAGGCATAAGCAAGGTTAAGGCTCATATCATATGCCTTGTATTCCCCCAATAAAGTAGTAGAATCATACCTTGGGATGCCGTCTGTCCCCAGATAAACTGCACTTATCCCGATGGCTGATTGTTTGAAACATGGATTAACATAGGTTACAGCACCATACGAAAGGTTGCCAATCCATTTATTGTATGAGGTAGATATTAATGGACATCGAATCGAGGTAAGCCCGGCTGGATTGTAGTAGATGGCAGAGGTATCATCAGCTATTGAGGAAAACCCCTCACCCATGCCAATCGCCCGGGCTCCTACACCAACCTTCAAAAAAGCAACCCCATCCCTGCCAGGGCTTATCCCTGCCTGTACTGATGCGGCTGTCAACACGCAGGCTAAAATTACCAGTCCCCTCCAATTTTTCATGATATTCCTCCCCCCACAATTTTAAGCAAGCTATCTGGTAAATTGACAATTCCCCAATTGTCAATTGCTGAATTGTCAATTGATGAATTGTCAATTGATAATTATTGTCAGGCAATCTTTTTGTCCTACCTGATGATCCCAATTACCCCTGTTTTTCGTTTCCCCTGTTCATTCTCAATCACAAACACATAAATTCCGCTGGCAACAAGTTCACCAGCATCGTTTCTGGTATTCCATTGAGGTTCCCCTCCAACTACATGTAGACAACGCACGAGTTCGCCAGCTGCATTGTATATCCAGATGTCACCATGTGCACCCTCAAATTTCACAGAACAATTTCCCCTCACTGGATTTGGTTTCACCACAATATCATCAACGCCATCACTCACCCTACCCACAGCATAGAATGAAAGCGATGGCACGATTACGGTAACAGTATCACTTCCGGGAGATACCACCTGATTTCCGGCAACTATCTCCCATCTGCCATCAGTCAACTTGAATATGCGGTAGCTATAATCTTCAGCCTCATTGAATGAATTATGGTCAGGGTAGGGCAGAGTCAAGGTAATGGGCTTTGTTGGCTGGGTATTTAATCCATAATAAGCCTCTGGCAAGGCAGTTAACTCAACAATCGATTCATCAAATATAGCTGAATTCCTGCCCGGGGCATAAAGGGCAGACGGATTAGTAACCTTACGAATAATCAAGGTTATGGTGCCGGCAAAGGCATCAAGAGGAATACTCACCTTGCACTTGTCTTTTGTTACAGTTGATATTGTTCCTGTCTTTACCACCCCAAATGAATCTACAATCATTATACCATCAGAGGATGGGGTAAAATTACTCCAGATACCGGCATGATTCCTTGCCTTGAGCCGATAGTAGTAGGTATTGCCCTTAGCCTTGCCTGAAACATTATAACTCAATGCTGTCCCTGATATGCTCTCAAGTTTGGTGACCCAATTAATCATATCCGTTGACTCCTGAAGGCAATACGAGTCTACACCGGACTCAAGATCCTGCCATGGCTTCCAGAAAATTTTATATGTGCCACCTATGTTTGCATCCTCATCCATATTATCTGTTGTCCCTTCAATGGGTATCTGCCCGATAATCGGTGGGGTATTATCTACATTGGTATACACAGGATCAATTCTGTAACTCCCTGTCCCGGTTGATGCTATCCCCCAGTAGATAATGGCATTATTGGTCACTGTGCCTATACCGGACAAAAGCTGTGCCTTAAACCTCAGGGTTGTGCTTGAGCCGGCAGGTATCTCCCCAATATCCCAGCTCAATTCCCTGGTGAGGACATCATATTTTGCCATTGAATCACAATAAATACCAACAGGAATCTTTATCTCACGGAAGAACGGCAATAGCCCTGTTTCCTTAAGTTCAATTAGCCAACCATCACGACATGTCAATACAAACTTATCCACCGCAGCATCATACACTAATGTCACCTTAGCCGGACTAATGTTTATTTCACGAATCAGGGTTAAAATATTTGGATAATTGGTAAGGCTTATCTCTTTTGATGTATATGTTCCACAACTTGTCCGAATAGTAATATTTCCATCAACCATGCCTGAATCAAACTGGTTACCATTGCCATGTAAATCTACCACGGCATTACCACCAATCACCTCCTGCTGACTGGTGAGAGAGCCAATAGAAAGATATTGACTTAAAGAATCAATCACGCGGACGGCAGTGGCATTCATATCTCCACTATTGGCACAGGTAATGGTATAGGAGATAATATCATATGGACCCGTCCCATCCCTTGGAGATACCTCAATGCTTGAGTAATTGAACTCTGGCCGATTTTCAGCCACAAGGGTTGGGGCAATGATGGACTGTGTCTCCATCTGCCGGCAGGATATTGCCGCATTATTGGCAATCTGTGTCTGGTTATCAATTGGAGATCTGACAGTTGTCTTATAAGACAATGTACCGCTTTTATTCGCATCAACCTGTCCTAATTGCCAGGTAATCATATGATAATTGGGGTTATAAACACCAAGCTGAGAGATGCTTGAGGTAATAACTGACAGATTATTGTCCACCTTATCAGTCACAACAACCTCTGTAGCTGTGGCTCCTTGATTATTGTAGATAATATCATAGGTAATAATCAATCCTGACCGAATAACACTGGGTGACTTAATCTGCTTAATGGACGAGCTGAAGTCTGGGGCAACAACAACAACAAAATCAGGCTCTGCATTTATTGTACCGTTTTCAGTATCTATTGACCAGAATGAGGCTGTATTATTATCAATAATACTTCCATTGGCTACAGTTGGTAATACCTTTGCCTTAAATCCAACCGTCACATTTCCCCCATTGGCAATGTCCTTATTTATTTGCCATGTTATCCTTCTATTTTTGACATCATATATACCATTATTCAACGGAATAATAGCTGTCAGGTTGGGGTCAATCACATCTACTATGGTCAAATTATGAATGGTAATGCCCATCATATTTTTGCAGGTAATTGTATAATTAATTGCCTCACCCGGGGAAACCTCCTGCTTGTCAGGGGTCATCGTTTTGATAGCCGTTACTGCCCCGGCTACGCGAATAGCTACGGAAGGGGTGGTAAAAGAGCCTGTCAGCCAATCAATTCGGGCAGCATTGTTGATCAGCATCCCTCCTGCAGCATTTGACGAGACGCTGACATCAAACTTCAACGAATTGACTGATTGCAGATCAACATTCCAGATAATAACCGTTCGTCCGTTTTGAGTAGTCAATACTCCACCATCTGATATATTCACCGGATCAATAAGATTTCCATCAAGCACATCAATCACACTAACCGTACCCATATTCGCAGCATTGACAATATTAATGGTGTAGCTCAGTGTCTCACCCGGTGAAACCTGCTGACTCGAGGCAACTATAGACGAGCCCACAACCCGCTGTGGACCAAAGGCATAGCATTTTCCATCCTCTGATGTTACGAACAAGAGATTACCCGCAGCAGCCGGGGAGCTGAGTATTTTACCTCCGGTCCGATAACTCCATACAAGCCTGTTCATCGAGTTTGCCTCAGGGCTTAAGGCATAAATAATACCATTATCTGCCCCAATGTAGACAATACCATTTACAACTATGGGGGATGAATGAATGGGACTGCCAATGTAGTAAAACCACTTTGGAGTTCCAGTCAAAGCATCCACACTATAAACCATCCCATCCTCCCCGCCAAAATAAAGACTGCCACCTGCTATGGCAGGGGAAGAGCTTATTGGTTTTCCTGTTTGATAACTCCATTGTAATGCCCCGGTATCTGTCTTTATGGCATACATCCTGCCATTATTTGCCCCAATATAAAGAAGATTATTTTTTATACATGGGGTAGAGTGGATTGGTGCATCAATATTATACTCCCACTTGGATGCCCCATTAACCGCATCTATGCAATATACCTTGCCATCCATGCTGCCAAAATAAACCCTGCCGGCTACTACTGCCGGGGAAGACTCAATGCTTCCTGCGGTTTTATAACTCCAGAGAAACTCCACTGTTGCTGCATTCAAACAATACAGCCGATAATCACTACAACCGATATAAAGCCTGCCATTGACCACCATGGGTGATGACCATTGGATAGAGCCATTGGTTTGGTATGGCAATCCCTCTTCTTGAGTATTCAGATTCAGACAACGAATATTTCCGTCATAACCGCCAACATAGATAATAGTCTCGTCATCTATTTCAACCATAACCGGCGTTGAGTTAAATGAGGTGTTTTCCTTGATAATACTGCCATTGCCTGCCGTATCTATACTATGAATCTCCCCATTCTTACTGCAAACCACTATCGTATTTACTAAAACCACAGGTGAAGAAACAATGGGTGACCCTGCAGGATATATCCAGTAAGGCTCAATCGGTGGTGCCAGTGCCTCTGATGGATCATTTCCATCCCTTACAGCATTATACCTGAATGCAGGCCAATCATTAACACCTGCCCTCAAGGTAATGGACTCATCTATCCATACGGTTGGTAATTCTGTGCTGGAGGTAAATAATTGTACAAAACCATCTTTGTGTCCGGCTAATAAATCCAATGCCCCATCATTATTCCAGTCAGCAATACATGGGGCAGCATACTGTCCCACATCAATATCCGTACCATCATTCTGTATATTTTCACCAGATCCATACTCCGGTTTCTGTTCATTGCCCATATTAAGATAAAACCTGATAGTACCATCACCATTACCCACAATCAAGTCATCTAACCCGTCTTCATTATAATCAACCACCCATGACCGGGCAAACTTACCTACATCAATATCACCATTAGTATTACTAAGGAGAGTAGGTGTCCCCAGTGTTGGCGTACCATTGGCCAAGCTAATATTCAAGAAAAGCATTACCTGCCCAGCCTCATTGCCCACAACCAGATCCTTCTGTCCATCATGATTCCAATCGCAAACAAACGGAGCGGCATTTTGCCCCACATTAAGTGGGTTTTTACTTGACAACATTGGGGTTACCGTCCCAAATACTGGTGCAGCATCCGTGCCAATATTTTTGAAAAACCAGACGCTGCCGTGGAAGTCGCCAACAATCAAATCCTTGTTACCATCCTTGTCCCAATCAAAGGCAACCGGCACCGCATTGCCAGATACCTTGAGATCAATCATGCCTTGTCCACTGCTTACCTGTGGCCTGAATCCTGAGGAAAACTCCGGGTTTTTTGTATCTGTCCCTGAGTTGCGGAAATAGGTAACAAACCCATCCACATCACCGATGATGAGATCTTTTTTATGATCATTATCCCAATCAACCACGAAAGGGACAGAATACTGACCCAATTGTAGGGGCGAATCTATGTGTTCGCCTGTCAATTGACTGCGAACCTTGAAAGAAGCGTTAAATGCCGGCTCTTCACCAGGTCTCGTTTTGGTATTCAAAAATACATACGACCCACCATCCTCATTGCCTACAATCAAATCCAGCCCGCCATCACCATTCCAATCACCAACTATTGGACATGAACGAAAGCCAACATCAATATCACGGCCAGAGACTTTGATGGGTTTGGAAGGCTTAAAGGCAAGGTATGTATTGCGGCGAGCAGCAAGCGGGATTAATCCCTCAATACTATCGGTTGGCAACGGAGAAACCTCATAACCCTCATAAAACAGCACATTTCCTGTTTCATTGCCCACAATCAAATCCTTTACCCCATCACCATTCCAATCAACTATCCATGGGGTTGAATACTGTCCGACATCAATCATCCCACCACTGGATGAAGATGTACCACGAATCATGAAGCCATCATTAAATGTAGGGTTAGACAATGCCCCTGTATTATGGAAAAACCAGACATAGCCATGCTCATCACCAGAGAGCATATCACAAAATCCATCCTCATCAAGGTCAAAGATATGGGGGGAAGAATAAAAGGCATTAACATTTACAAGATTTTCAGCCGGTGATTTTAGTGGGTTGTAATCATCAAGGATAGCCAGTCCAGCCATGCGGTCAGCAGCATAAATAAAGCCATCCTGTACCCAGACGGCTGAGGTGTAGTCTTTGGTATTGTAGGATGCATCCGGTATGCGTTGTGTGAGTGCAGTATCGGTTGGGTCAGTAACATCAACCATCTGGAAGCCATTTGCTCCGTCAGAGACAAAGGCAATCGTCTTGGTGGTGATCCCATCCTCATCCACATATTTCTTGATAAACACATTCTGAGCATCCTCAAAGGATACGCTGACAAGTGGGGTTGTTGGAATGGTCGGATTGCTGACATTACTCACATCAATTATCTGCAAACCACCCTTTTCATCTGCAATATAAACATATTGCTCAGAGGCATTCGGCTGTATCCAGAGATCCATAGCACACCCTGGTGTATTTACTATGCCAAGCTGAGCGATACCATCTGCACCAGTAGCACCAATCCCAGTAGCAGGAAAAAAGTTCTGTATCTCAAGCACCTGAAGCCCTGCATTACCAACAGCAACATAAACACGATTACCAACCGCATATACCCCATTGGCATATCCACCCGGCGGCACATCATAACCATGTCTGTCATCCTTTCCGGCATTTGGTTTGGATGGATCCGTAATATCCACAACCTGCATCCCGCCAATACCGCAGGCAACGAAGGCATAATTCCCAACCACATAAACATCCATTGCACCTGGCTGAACGCCATCATCCTTTTGTGGCTTTTTTGCCCCAAATGGATTTCTCGGAGCAAGCCCACCTGTTTCTTTTGGTGATGTAGGGTCAGTAATATCAACAACCCTTAAGCCCTCACCACCATCAGCAAGGTAGGCATAATTGCCACGGACAAATACCCCCTGAGCAGAACCAGACGAATCATACCCGCCAAGTAGCTTGGGCTTATACGGATTTGAGATATCAAATATCTGCAGCCCCTTTTCACCCGCAGCCACATAGGCATATTTACCAACAACGAAAACATCCTGAGCACTGCCCACGGTCGAGGTTTGAGCCACAAGCGTGGGACCCCTTGATAACTCTATGCCCGGCTCAAATGCATTGCCACTGTTCTTATAATAATAGAATGTACCCCTTGAATTGCCAACAATCAGATCCAGATCACAATCCCTGTCCCAATCAATCAAAAACGGAGTGGCATTGTGTCCAACATTAATACCTGTTCCATCACTATCCTGCAGAATAGAACCAGTACCAAAGGCAGGCTCCTTCTCTGTCCCAATATTCCCATAAAACCAGACATTCCCATCTTTATCGCCAATGATTAAATCCTTTAACCCATCACGATTAATTGTATCCGCACCCAATGTAAATGGACCAAAATCCACCCAACACGGGGCAGAGTTCCAGCCTGTGTTGGTACTATTACTGCCAACGACCAATTCACTTACCTGAATCGGTATTCCAGTGGTTTCAAAAACAGGGAGAGCAGCAAAAGTAATATGATAAGATACAATGATAAGGATTGCAGACAAGATAAAGGTTGCAGACAAGATACGCACTTGTTTCATTATTCCTCCCGGTTTGTACAAGCAATAACCCTACAACAAGAAGAGAGAGCAACCACATAGGGTTGCCCCTACGCTGTAGCCATGGTCATTATAGAGTAAATTACAAAGGCATATTTTATCAATTTCCATTATACAACACCCTTGCAAAAAAGTCAAGGTTTTTGTAATCATTTAGCAACTTTTTTTACATTGGGCTCACAACAGGTAGTGGTGTTGGACTTGTCGGGTAATAAATGTAGGGGCAAGCATCGAAGAAATTTTTTAGCCCAATGAAATTTTTGTAACTGCTCAATATCTTGTGGAAAGTGGAAAGGATTAGCCACAAAGGCACAAAGGCACGAAGGAATACACAAAGGAAGATATTCTTAGTGTTTTCTTAGTGTCTTGGTGTCTTAGTGGCAAATCTCTATCTTAC
>JAZDHC010000145.1:0-6105 GCA_043806395.1 Candidatus Desantisiibacteriota bacterium
GCGACTCTGCGTCTCTGCGGTGGAAAAATATCAAAATGAGAATTACTACCATTGCGTCAGTTTAAGGTTGTTGAGACACTATTCCTTATCTGCAAAGTTGACAAAGACTCAACTCTTTTCACACAAAAGCCAGAAGAGCCATTATTTTAGATTAAAGACAAGGATAAACATGCTTAAAGTTAGTGGATTAGAAAAGTCTTATGGGTCGCAGGAAATTTTTAATAATGTCAGTTTTGTTATAAATCCTGGTGAACGGATTGGATTGGTTGGTAGAAATGGACACGGCAAGACAACCCTCTTCAAGATGATACTTGGTGAAGAACATCCTGATGCCGGGGTTATCATTGTTCCAAAACACTATACCATCGGGCATCTTTCCCAGCATCTACGATTTACCGAGGATACTGTTATGAAAGAGGGCTGCTTAAGTCTTCCTGTATCTGAGGATGGGATTGATGAAAGTTATAAAGTGGAAACCATTCTTATGGGCATTGGGTTTACCCGAGAAGATTTTGACCGCAGTCCCTTGATGCTTTCTGGTGGCTACCAGATTCGTTTGAATCTTGCCAAGGTGTTGGTCTCTGAGCCTAACCTTCTTCTTCTTGACGAACCAACTAATTATCTGGACATTGTATCCATGCGCTGGCTGACGCGGTTTCTTCGCAATTGGAAGGGTGAGTTGATGATTATTACCCATGATCGTGATTTTATGGATAGCGTGACGACACATACCATGGCTATACACCGCTGTAAGATGCAAAAAATCGCCGGCCCTACCCAGAAACTGTATCAACAAATATTGTTGGAAGAAGAGATACATGAGAAGACTCGTGTTAATGACGCAAAAAAACGCAGTGAAGTGGAAGATTTTATTAATCGTTTCAGGGCAAAGGCTACAAAGGCAAAGGCTGTCCAGTCGCGAATAAAGTCCCTTGAAAGGATGGAAAAATTAGAAGAACTGTCTAATATAAGAACCCTTGATTTTGCATTCAAGGAAGCACCTTTTCCAGGTAAATTCCTGATGAATGTTGCAGATATATCGTTTTCTTATCAACAGGGATGTCCGCCGCTTATTAACGGATTAAGCATGGCTGTTGGAAAAAATGACAGAATTGCCATTATTGGTAAAAACGGAAAGGGCAAGACCACCCTTCTGGAGATGCTTGCAGGTGAATTACAACCGCAAACAGGAACAATCAAACCCAGTCAAAATCTATCGATTGCTTATTTCGGACAGACCAATGTCAACCGCCTTAACCCTCAAAAAACAATTGAGCAGGAGATGATGGACACGCATCCTGATTGCAGCAAAGGCATTAGCCGCAAGATATGCGGGACAATGATGTTTAGTGGCGATAGTGCATTGAAAAAAATATCTGTGCTTTCCGGTGGCGAAAAGAGCAGGGTTCTGTTGGGAAAGTTGCTGGTAACCCCTGCCAATCTCCTTCTCTTAGATGAACCTACCAATCATTTAGATATGGACTCCATTGATTCATTGGTTGAGGCTATTGAGGCATTTGATGGCGGGATTATCATTGTTACCCACAGTGAAATGGTACTTCATGCCGTGGCAACTAAGCTAATTGTATTTGATGGCGGCAAGGTGGATATGTTTGAGGGAACCTATCAGGAGTTTCTGGATCGGGTAGGATGGGAAAGTGAGAGGGTAGAGGAGGAGGAGAATAACCGTTCTTCCGACAACAAACAAAACAAAAATATTAATAAAAAAGAGCTGCGGAGGCTCAGGGCACAAATAAATGAAAGTCGCTCAAAAGTACTCGGACCCCTGCAGAAGATGATTGCAGATGTTGAAAAAACTATCATGCTTCTGGAAAAGGATGTAGAAAAAGAAAGCCATAGCCTTGTAGAGGCTTTGGAAAAGGGCGACAGTGCAGCCATATCAAAACTGTCCATTTCCATCAACAAATTAAACAATCGAATTGCAATTGTTTTTAAGGAGTTGGAATCGTTAACTACTAAGCATGATGTGAAATCTAAAGAATTTGAGCAAAGGTTGATAGATTTGCAGGGGTAGCGGAAGGCTTTAGCCTTCCAATAGATGGAAGGCTAAAGCCTTCCGCTACTTGACTTATTAAAGCACATGTTACAAAATGGAGGTTATAATAATTGTCTACTAATCCTACCCCTGATGTTTTTGAAAGATTAAAAAGGAAGAAATCCATTATTAAAAAAGCAGAGGTTGTCTCTGCCATATTTTTTCAGCTGAATCGGGACGAAATTGGTGCCTATATTGCTGTTATTGATAAGAATGGAAAAGAGATACAGGTAAGCTATGAAAATTACACAGGTCATATCCGTGAATTGTTGAAAGCTATTGAAAACATAAGGGAGAAGAACAGCTTCCGTATCGATTGGGAAAATCCTGAAAACAGGGTCTATCTTGCTGAACATGAATATCTTATTTATTCATTACAGCATTGTGACAATCTTGTTTCACAGAAGCGAAAACCTATCAGGTTTGTAGAGGTGAGCCCCTCTGGCAATGAAACGGCTATGGCTAAGGTTATTGTTTGCTTGAATGAGGCGGATGGGGTGATCAATAGTCGGATTATCTTTTCTATTCATGGAGACACATTCGAAGGCTTCTCGTTTTTAACCGAAGCCTTTGTATTGGTTGAGGACAGGATTTATCAGGTTCAACCCTTAGGTGAAAATTTTGAGAATCTTCCGGTGTTTAACACAGCACTTCTTCCTGTAAACCTTGAGAAATATCTTTCCTTAGTCTACTCCTATTTTGAAAATATATCTGTTTCCTATGAGGATTATAAACCAATAACAGGTGAATCCAGACAAACTCAGCCAACCATTATCTTTGAAAAGGTGGATGTGGATAATTCATTGTACTTACGGATTTCTACCTCTTTGCCTGGATTTGATGCTGGATTTTTTGATAATTATGATGTATCCAAGATTGCATCATTAAATGAGTTAGAGAAAAAAATTGTTGTCAGCGATCTTGTTGGTAAAGAAATTTATGACTGTTTTATTGAGATTGAAAAGCTGCTTAAAAGGTATAAAAAAACGCTTAAGGACAAAAATGACTATTTTTTCGAGGATAATCTGTTTATTATTGAGGAATCCTTAGCCAGGGAGTTTGTCTATAAAGAGTTGCCAAACCTTATCAGCCAATTTGCTATCCTTGGTGCTGAAAAATTAAAATCCTACCGAATAAAGGCAGTTACCCCAAAACTCAGCCTCTCCATGTCCCATGGCATCGATTTTCTGGAAGGGGATGTAAGCATGGAGATAGAAGGAGAAACCTTTTCGCTTTTTGATGCCTTGAATCAATACAAAAAAAGCTCCTATATTGAACTGAGCGATGGAAGCCATGCCATAATTAATGCAAACTATATCAATAAGTTGCAACGGATATTCAAAAAGCAGAAGGAAAATGTAAAAATCTCCTTTTTTGATCTGCCCATTATTGAGGAATTGATCGACGAAAAGATTGCTCAAGCATCATTTAAGCAGTCACGGGAGATATTTTTGGGATTCAATACCCTGAAAGAGGCACAATTAGATTTTCCGCAATTAAACGGAGAGCTTAGAGAGTATCAAAAGCAGGGTTATAAATGGATAAAATATCTGCAGCTGCATTCTCTGGGTGGGTGTCTGGCTGATGATATGGGGCTTGGTAAAACCATTCAGGCAATTGCCTTGCTTGCCTCTATCTACTCGGATGAAAAAGGCGAGAAAAAGCCTTCCATGATTCTCATGCCCAAAACCCTGCTTTTTAATTGGGCAAGTGAGATAGAGAAATTCAGACCACAGCTATCCTTTTCCATCCATCATGGCACTAACCGCAACCTGAGCGAGGCTAAGACAAAAAATATTATCCTGACAACCTATGCAACCATGAGAAACGATATTGAAGAATTTAAGGAGGAGGAGTTTTGTTACATCATTCTGGATGAATCACAAAATATAAAAAACCTTAATTCTCAGGTATCCAAAGCGGTCATGCTTCTTAATTCCAATCATCGTTTAGCCTTAAGCGGAACGCCCATCGAAAACAACTTAAGTGAGCTGTATGCCCTTTTTCGTTTTCTTAATCCCTCCATGTTTGGCAGCATAGATGATTTTAATCATTATTATACCGTACCCATCCAGAAGGATGGTGATAAGGATGCGATGCATGAATTAAAGAAAAAGATTTATCCCTTTATCCTCCGACGGGTGAAAAAGGATGTGTTGCAGGATTTGCCTGAAAAGGTAGAGCAAACCCTGTTTGTAGAGATGTCACATGAGCAGAAGGCTTTTTACGAACAAAGGCGACGGTTTTATTATCATGCTGTCAAGTCGCAAATAGCCCAAAACGGTATTGCCAAATCACAATTTTTCATTCTGCAAGCATTAAGCGAGCTTCGTCAAATAGCCTCTATACCTGAGGCAAAAACAGATGGCAGGATAATCTCTCCAAAACGAGAGGTTATCATGGAAAATATCTTAGATGTTATTGCCAATGATCACAAGGTATTGGTTTTTGCCAATTTCTTAGATGTGCTTGATTGTCTGGCTCAGGACATGGAAAGAGAGGGGATTGATTACCTGCTGATGACCGGTGCTACTCGGGATAGGAAAACCATGGTCGAGAGGTTTCAGAATGATGATACCTACAAGGTGTTTTTAATGACACTAAAAACAGGCGGGATTGGGCTGAATCTTACCGCTGCTGATTATATCTTTATCTTTGACCCGTGGTGGAATAAATCTGCTGAAAATCAAGCCATTGACCGAGCACACCGTATCGGACAGGATAAGACGGTCTTTAGTTATAAGCTGATAACAAAGGATACCATTGAGGAAAAGATGCTGCAATTGCAGGGGTTAAAAAGTGAACTCTTTGAAAGCCTGATCTCCACCGACGGCGCCTCCATAAAATCACTTGATGAAAGGGATGTGGAATTTGTGCTGGGGTTGTAGGGTCGTGTCAACCCTCAAGGGTCGGATAAAGACGGGATAGTTTTGTCATTTTGATCTCACTTCTGTCATTTCGAACTACTGTGAGAAATCTTTACAGAAAGATAAGTTCCCTCGTCGAGTACTTCTCGGGACAAAGTACTCCTTCGGGATGACAATATTATTTATGACATTGCACGGTTGCCGAGACAGTAGGGAAGTGGTGACAAATTGTCACCTGAATTTTTAGGGCTATGGGGAAAAACATAATCCTGATTTCAAAGGAGTCGAATTCGACAGGCTGTTACGGAATGGGAATTTGACAGGAGATGCGTACAATATGTTGTCCGTATTTCGTAGGGACATCCCCTTGTGGGTGTCCGTCTGTTGATTATTCCGTTGCGTTTGTGACCATATTTCAGATGTAGTTGGTGTTGGAAAGACCTATGTTACAGCAATGCTGGCAGGTCAGATTGACGGTAGGACGCTGGTAATTGCCCCGCCGGTACTTCTTGATAAAACAAATCCCGGCTCATGGACTAATGTTTTCTCTGATTTCAGGGTATCAGCAGATTTTGAATCACTTGGAAAACTTGACGATATTATTCATAAAGGAACAGAGAAATATAAAAATGTTATTATCGACGAAGCCCATCGTTTCAGGACAGAAACCAATACCACTTATGAAAAATTAGCTGAGATTTGCCGTGGCAAACGGGTTATTCTGGTTACTGCTACACCTTATAATAATTCTCCAAAGGATATTTTAAGCCAGATCAAGCTCTTTCAAAATGCAAGAAAAAGCACTATTCCCAATCTTTCCGATTTGGAAGTTTTTTTTAATAGCCTTGATAAAAAACTAAAAAATCTCGATTGTCACCATGATTATGCTCAGTACCTTAAAATTGTCAAAGAAAATGCTAAGGCAATCCGTGAAAAAGTGCTTAAATATTTGATGGTTCGTCGTACCAGAGCTGAAATATCAGAATATTTTGCCGAAGACCTGAAAAAGCAAAACCTCAAATTCCCGGATATTGAAAAACCGTAACTGCTCAATATCTTGTGGAAAGTGGAAAGGATTAGCCACAAAGGCACAAAGGCACGAAGGAATACACAAAGGAAGATATTCTTAGTGTTTTCTTAGTGTCTTGGTGTCTTAGTGGCAAATCTCTATCTTACACATTT
>JAZDHC010000146.1:0-22998 GCA_043806395.1 Candidatus Desantisiibacteriota bacterium
TGAGTACGTCTTCCTGCAAGCCCAACCATGTAATTATTTTGAGACACAACTTTGGCTAACTCTTTTCCTATTCCTGATGTTGCGCCAATAATGATTGCTTTCTTTGCCATATTATTTCTGTTTCATGTCGTAACTTATAACGATAAAGCTCAGTTGCGGCGTACTCGCCGTCAACTGCAGCGACTGGTTAGGCTTTTAATAGGTAACTGTCCCCTATTTCGTCCCCTATTTCGTACAACCAAAGAAAAGGAGACCACCTTGATTAAAAATCACCAACAGTTTATTCTAAATATCTTGTTCCCTTGCGTAAAAATAACACAAGGAGATTACGCTATGAGAAAGGTGTGCCTGATTATGCAAATAAAAGCAAAATCAGCGGTTCAAAGGGACTGAAGATACTACTCAATGCTGCGGAAATACACATTATCTCCTTCTTGCTGATTGAAATTATCTTCATTCTAATCCCAACCAATACGAATTATCGCAAAATAATACACTAAATTCAACATACATTCTTATTCAAATTCCAAATAACAACCTCAACTTAATTCAACACAGAATTGTGTGTCGGCTGCTGTTGTAATCGTGCAACATCCCTACTCGTGCACCGCTCCACACGAATTCTTAGTATGTTAGGATTGATTACTACCTTACGCTTGATTGTTGTCTTGCTCTTGGCTGCTATTTTAACGCCTGATTGCTATCTTCCACTTGCGACTGCAAGGCTTCCGCTCGATTTGCAAGGCTTCTACTCGCTTGCAACGATTCCAACTTGCTTGCACGGCTTCTGCTCGGCTTGCAAGACTTCCGCTCGGCTTGCAGGGCTTCCGCTCGAGGCTGCAAGACTTCCGCTCGGTTGCAGGACTTCTGTTCGACTGCAAGGCTTCCGCTCGGGGCTGCAAGACTTCCGTTCGACTGCAGAGCTTCCGCTCGGTTGCAGGACTTCTGTTCGACTGCAAGGCTTCCGCTCAACTGCAAGACTTCTGCTCGCAAGCTCTTGTCCTCCTAACCAGTGATTAGGATTGATTACTACCTTACGCTTGATTGTTGTCTTGCTCTTGGCTGCTATTTTAACGCCTGATTGCTATCTTCCACTTGCGACTGCACGGCTTCCGCTTGGCTTGCAAGACTTCTGCTTGCCTACAAAGCTTCCACTCGCTTGCAACACTTCCAACTCGACTGCAGGGCTTCCGCTCAACTGCAAGACTTCTGCTCGCAAGCTCTTGTCCTCCTAACGATAAAGCTCAGTTGCGGCGTACTCGCCGTCAACTGCAACGCCTGGTTAGACTTTTAATGGTTGCTGTCCCTATTTATTCAAATCTTCCACAAGAATCAGTCAGGCGGCCTAAAAAAAGTGCTTCGAGTTTTTGCATTTTTCTCTTGACAATTCAGAAACAGTCCAGTAATTCACTCAAGATGTGATTCTATTACTTCTCTTTCTCTTCCTTTATGTTTTTCCAAAACTCCCACCATTTCTTGTTGTGCCATTTCTGCCATTTTACAGAGTCTGTTCCAAAATTTTTTCCCGTTATCTTCCGTAGTGCCTCTGCTGCGTTTTCTTGAACATCCCGAACTTTATCTTTCAGAGCAAAAATCAGAGGTTCCACTGCACGAGGATCTTTTATCTCTCCCAGCGCCTCTGCTGCGTTTTCTCGAACATCCCGAACTTTATCTTTCAGAGCAAAAATCAGAGGTTCCACTGCACGAGGGTCTTTTATTTCTCCTAGCACTTCTGCTGCAATCTTCCGGAGAGACCAGTTCTTATCTTTCAAAGCAACAATCAAAGGTTCCACTGCACGAGGATCTTTTATCTCTCCCAGCGCCTCTGCTGATGCCAGATGGATATTCGCTAATGTTAATGTTACGTTTTCATCATCTCCTTGGTAACGATCATCTTCCAACGGCTCTTTCATCGCAACAATCAAAGGCTTTACTGCCCGAGGGTCTTTTATTTTTCCTAGTGCCTCTATTGCCTCCAGTCGAATAGGCGAATTCCTATTTTTCAAAGCAACAATCAAAGGTTCCACTGCACGAGGATCCTTTATCTCTCCCAAGGCCTTTGCTGCCTCTCCTTGAACATTACAAACCCTATCTTTATCTTTCAAAGCAGAAATTAGAGGTTCTACTGCACGCGGATCTTTTATCTTTCCAAGTGCTTCTGCCGCACTCCGTCGGACAATAGCTTTTTCATCCTTCATCGCAACAATCAAAGGTTCCACTGCACGAGGATCCTTTATCTCTCCCAACGCTTCTATTACCCCCGTTCGGACATACCAATCCTTATTTTTCAAGGCGGCAATCAAAGTCTCTATTGCATGTTTACCTATTTCTGCCAATGCGGATGTTGCAAGATTACTTACTGAGGTTGTTGGAACATTATATGGTGTCCACCCCAATGTAGTTCCATCCCCTAACACTTTTATCAAGAATGGTATCGCAGGAACTGCTCGAGCACCCATATTTCCTAAGTCAATAGCAGCATATCCTCGCACTACTGGGTCTGTGGAATATAACCTTTCAATTTTTTCCCTTACATCTGCAGGCACATTAGAAGGGATGGTCTTCGGAATATTTGGTTGAGCATAAACCATTAGTCCTATTCCCATAACACTAATTACAATCAAAAAAGTTAAAGTTGTTTTAATTCTTCTCATTTTTTCTCCTTTCCCTGCCCGCAATGAGCAGATATCGTTGCCGTTGCAAAAGAAGCCCGCGCAGAACATTGGGGTCAGACCCAATACTGTTCGGAATGATTTTTACTCATATTATTTTTAGTTAAAATGCTGTAACTTATTAATATTAAAGGAAATAAAAATTATAGACATTTTTCCATTTTTATGCTATACTTACATTATGGCAAATAATTTAGCAACAAAAAACAAGGGACACAAAAAGAAAGAGCCTATTCAAAGAAGAAGATCTACAACAATTTAAACTTATGCATAAGTTTATACCTATGTTGGAACGTTTTCATCTGATTCATGCTCATCACAACAGAGAACTTTATTTCGACCAATATATCTGCCTTATTTTATTCTACTTTTTCAATCCTATTCTGAGCAGTCTACGCGGAATTCAACAAGCCTCTCATCTTGATAAGGTTAAAAAACACTTGGTGTTAAAGGCACAAGTCTTGGCTCCCTTTCTGAGGCAAGTAATGTCTTTGAGGCTAACGAAAAAGCTCAGTTGCGGCGTACTCGCCGTCAACTGCAGCGACTGGTTAGGCTTTTAATAGGTAACTGTCCCCTATTTCCCCCTATTTCCAGCCACAAAACCTCAATCACGACACGCATTCCCCGCTGTTAGGTGCAGTGCCGGGTTAGGATTGGTTGCTATCTTTCGCTTGCCTGTTGTCTTGCTCCCGGCTGCTATTTTAACGCCTGATTGCTATCTTTCGCTTGACTGCAAGGCTTCCACTCGCTTGCAACGATTCCAACTTGCTTGCACGGCTTCAGCTCGGCTTGCAAGACTTCCGCTCGACTGCAGGGCTTCCGCTCGGCTTGCAATGTTTCCCTCGCTTTGTAACACTTCCAACGCGGGGGCACTGCAGGGCTTCTGTTTGCAAGCTCTTGTCCTCCTAACGATAGACTCACCTATCGGAGAATAGACACAAACTGTGTGACGTGGACGACTTCGCCCTTCTTGCGTGGTGTGCCCGCATCAAGCAGCCCACCTTGCGTATCCTTCAAGTACACTTGATCCCATGTGCATTGAGCTGTGTTCATCATTTCAGGGACGCACTCGCTGCTTGTCGTCGATTTGACCTTCTTGAAATTCTTGACAGCGAAATAGCCGCCTTCCTGTGCCGCTATGCTCTCGACAAAACGGCGACAATCTCTTGTGGAAGGCTTCCCGGAGCATCCCGAGACACCAATCATTGCCGTTACCAGAGCAACGCAGCATGCAGTCCGCATCCCGATCATCACGTTGTTACTCTTCATTCGACCCTCCCTTCTTGTTGTGAGCCTAACCAGTGATTATACAGTTTTTCTGTACTTTTACAATTATATCAAATTTAGTCCCAAAAATCAAGAAAAAAATTGACAAAAAACAATAAATATAGTATAATTCTTTCTGGCTAACATTACTTTTTACATATTAGACAGAAAAAGGGGCTAATCTTCCATGATTGATATTCCAAGAGATGTGTTGCTTCAATATAATGCAATACTGACTAAAAAATCAATCCCTATTTCTTCTCAGTATTTATTATTACAAGATGTGGGTCATTACAAGATGTGGGTCAGGTATTATCTTGATTTCTGCAATAAGGCAGCATCAACAAATAAAGGTAGCAAGTTTAAGCAGAATATGTTGAAATGGTGACGGTACTGTAATTGCTCGATAAAGTGTGGAATTCTCGCAAAGGTACAAAGACAGATTCCTGCAGGAGTTTCTTGGCACATGATACCTTTATTTATTGACGACGGCTTATGACATGGTGGTGAAGCTTTTGTATGGTTGCGGCCTGCGATTATTTGAATGCCTTAATCTGCGTCTTCACAATTTCAATTTCGACGCAGGTATCCTGACAATATAAGTGAAAGGCGGGAACAGTTTACAACCTGCTCTTGCTACTATCCTTCCACCAGCTTCTTTATTACCTCCTCCAACAACACCATCCCCTTTTCCTCATCCTCCCATTTAAGGATAAGGCGATTGGGATGGGATGGATTAAACCGTATCTTTCTAAGGGCAACCATTTCTATAACCCTTGAAGCAAGCTCAGGCAAATCAGGCAGGTCAAGATATACCATTCCTTTGTTAGAAGAAGTACTTATGACATTGCGGAACACAAGGTGTGATGAAAGGTCGCTTCGTTTGCTTTGTGCCTCTGCACTTTCAAAGGAAATCGATAGAATTTGAGCATTGGAGGCCAGCATGCGAATATTCATCAGGTTCAACAATTTCTTAACCGGATCAGGATATTTGCCAAACCTGTCAAGAAACTCCTTTTCAATATCATGAATTTCATCCTCTGTGCAAGCTGAGGCAAGCCTTTTATACATGCGAAACTTTTCTTGTGATGATGGAATATAATCTTCCGGGATGTAGGATTCATAGGGAAGGGTTACCTTAGTATTGACTCTTTTTTTGGTTGGTGTTCCCTTTAATTTACTTACAGTCTCTTCCAGCAGGTGGCAATACATCTCAAATCCTATGGCAACCACATTTCCATGCTGTTGTGAGCCAAGAAGATTGCCTGCACCGCGGTTTTCCAGATCACGCATTGCCAGATTAAACCCACTGCCAAGAGTAGAGAATTCTATCATAGCCTGTAGCCGTTCATCTACATCCTTTGATGATTGCACCCCTTGTTGATGAAGGAGATAGGCATATGCCCGATGTTGTGCCCGACCAACCCTGCCGCGAAGTTGATAGAGTTGTGCCAGTCCAAATCGATGGGCATTGTTGATAATAATGGTATTGACATTGGGCATATCCAGCCCGGATTCAATGATGGCTGAGGCAAGCAATACATCAAACTTTTTTTCCATAAAGTCAAAAATAACCTTTTCAAGCTCATGCTCATTCATTTGTCCATGGGCAACAACAATCCGTGCATCAGGTACTATTTTGTTTAATTGTTCCAGTATCCAAGGCATGCTTTTAACCTGATTATGAACAAAAAATACCTGACCGCCCCTGTCCATTTCCCTTAAAGTAGCCTCTCGAATTACCTCCGGACCAAATGGGACAATCACTGTTTTGATAGGCAACCTGCCCGGTGGTGGTGTATGAATGATACTCATATCCCTGATACCGCATAATGAAAAATGGAGTGTGCGAGGGATGGGTGTTGCAGTCAGGGTAAGAACATCAACCAATTTTCGATAGGATTTCATCCGTTCCTTATGTTTTACCCCAAATTTATGCTCTTCGTCAATAATCACCAATCCTAAGTTTGGAAAAGAAATATCCTTTTGAAGAAGGCGGTGGGTACCGATAACAATATCTACCTTACCGTTTATTACCTCAGAAATAATCTCTTTTTGTTCCTTTGGGCTCTTAAACCTGCTCAACATCTGGATATTAACCGGAAATCCCGTAAATCGTTCCGTAAAGGTAGAATGGTGTTGAAAGGCAAGAATGGTTGTTGGCACCAGAACAGCCACCTGTTTACCATCCATGACCGCCTTAAAGGCAGCACGGATGGCTACCTCTGTCTTTCCATAGCCAACATCTCCACAAACAAGCCTATCCATAGGCATAGAGCTTTCCATATCATTTTTTATCTCTTCAATGGCTCGAATCTGATCCGGCGTTTCCTCATACACAAACCCGGACTCAAACTCATATTGCCATGTCGTATCCTTTGCAAAGGCATGACCCTGCAATGCCTTTCTGGCAGCATAAATCTCTATCAATTCACCTGCCATGGACTCAACCGCTTTTTGCACCTTTTCCTTAGTGCGTTCCCAGCCCCTGTCATGAAGCCTATGAATCTCTGGAGAGGAATCCTTGGAACCAACATACTTGTGAACCAATCCAAGCTGGTCAACAGGGACATAAAGCTTATCCCCCTGAGCATATTCAAGCAGCAAAAAGTCACGGATTTTCCCCTCCACCTTGGTTGTTGTCAGTCCCAGATATTGTCCAATGCCATAGTAGATATGAACAATAAGGTCGCCTTCCTTTAAGTCCATGAAGTTTTCGACAGGTATGCTTTGAGTAAGGCGGGTAAATTTTCTTCGATGAAGTATGCTGGACTTCCCAAATATCTCCTTATCACTCATGATTAAAAGTCGAAGCTCAGGGATGTCAAATCCACAAATAAGGGGGGAGACAACAATAAACACACCGCTTTGTATCTTTGACGGCATGCCCATCTCTCCCGTAATCTTATGCTCTCCTAACAACTCCTGCAGCCGTCCAGCCTGCCCCTGATAATTGGCAGAGAGAATAATGATGTACCCGGCATCTATGTATTCCTTGAGTTTTTGCATCAAAAGATTGAGCTTGCTGCCAAAGTTGGGTGATGGTATCGTAGGGATAAGGCATGACTCGTCGTTATAACCAGCAGTACCAAGACACATCATCTGCCGCTGATTCAGAATATCCTCTATCCTCAGAATTATTTCTTCCGGAGGCTTTACCACCCGTTCCTTGCAGGCTTCTTGATACAGGCGATTTATTTCATCCTTTAGCCGGAGATATTCCTGTTCTATTAGCAATCTATCATCAACAACCATGAGGCAATTATTGGGCAGATAATCAAATATAGTTGATGTCTTTTCTGCAATAGATTTTCTCGGAAATATCTCAACCTCATTTAAGAGACCAATAGAAAGCTGGGTAACAGGGTCAAACTGACGAATAGATTCAATGGTATCACCAAATAACTCTATTCTTACTGGATATTCAGAGGATATGGGGAAAACATCTACTATTCCACCCCGTTGTGAAAAATCTCCCTTTTCCTGTGTCATGCCAACCCTTTCATAACCAATCATAACAAGGTCTTCCAGCAAGGTATTCATAGAAAGCGTAGCTCCATTTGCAACCTTGATGGTAAGAATATCCTTTGGATCAGTTATACGATACAATATGGCTGGAAGCGAGGTGACCAGAACAAGCCTTTCACCCTGTAGGGGCAGACCTGTGTGTCTGCCCTGTTTTGGAAGTGAAGTGTCAAGAGTAAGCCTTTTACTCTTTGTAAGCTTATCCAAGACAGCAAATCTCTGGCCAATAAGCTCATCAGCTGGTGGATTTTCTTCATATGCCAGAACCTCAAGGGATGGGAAATAATCCACATTAAACGAGCAAAATGTCTTCAAATCCTCATGCAGCTGCTCTGCCTCATAGATTTTTGGACTGATGATCAACACAGAGCTATTCAGCCTCTCCAAAAGCCCTGAAAGCAGGTATGCCTTGGATGAGCCGACCAGACCATTGATGTTAATCCCTGTGCCAGAGGACACAGCTGCACCAATATGCTGGTATTTATTCAAGTTTTTGAGTAAAGGCAATAAAGGAGATAATATCATGGTAAGTAGGATACTATATGGATGGCTATTTGTCAAGGGATTAATACAGATGACCTGAAATTTTCATTGACATTTATTATTTTATTGTGGTATACTAACAAAATAATTAACACACAGAAGGTGTTGAATGTGCGATATATTTCCGTAGTGTAAGAAATAAGACAAAAAGCAACGGTCATAACCGTGATTTATTTTTAGGGTTTGTCACAAAATAAATGTGTCACATCGAGGTTGTCGATTCGCTCGTCCAGCAAGGCGTGCGACTTAAGGCATAGTGATCTATGCCGCAAGGAGCACAACGCCGCTGGACGAGATGAAGCGGCAACCGAATGTAACAGTTATTTTGTGACAGACCCTTAGCACAAGGAGGATCAATATGTATCAACCAAAGGAGATCAGAAATGTAGCAATTATTTCACACGGAGGTGCAGGGAAAACTACACTAACAGAAGCCATGCTTTTTAACGCAAAGGCAGTGGACAGGTTAGGCAGGGTTGACAATGGAACCTCTAACATGGACTATGAGCCTGATGAGATCAAAAGAAAGATGTCTGTCAATGTTAGCCTTGGCTACGGTGAGTGGAAAAAGATCAAGGTAAATATATTGGATACACCTGGTTATGCAGATTTTGCTGGAGAGGTCAAAAAATCATTACGCATTGTAGAGGGATGTGTTGTTGTTGTGGATGCCTCATCGGGTGTGGAAATAGGAACAGAAATGGTCTGGCAATATGCTGATGAAAGAAAACTATCAAGATGTATTTTTATAAATAAGATGGAAAAGGAACATGCTGACTTTTACAAGACAATAGATTCTATCCCTATCTTAGAATCATCCGCAAATATCGTTCTTTTTCAACTCCCCATAGGTATTGGGGATAAATTTTCCGGAATAGTTGATCTAATCAAGATGAAGGCTTACGAATATAAGGATGGCAAAGCACAAGAAAGACCCATGCCCCCTGACATTTCAGACAAAATAGAAAAATATAGAGAAAAACTAATAGATGCAGCTGCAGAAAGCGATGATGCCTTAACCGAGAAATATCTTGAAACCATGGAATTATCTGAACAGGAGATTATTTCAGGCTTGAATATTGGTATCAAAAATGGCACAATCGTACCTGTTCTTTGTGGCTGTAGCTATAACAATATTGGTGTGGATAAGGTTCTTGACATGATTGTTGAATCCTTTCCATCTCCAGCAGATATGGGTAAAATTTGTGGGGTAGACACTGAGACAACAAGAAATGTCTCTGTTGATGACCCCTTCTGTGGATTAGTGTTTAAGATAATCTCTGATCCACATATAGGCGAACTGATATTTTTCAGGGCATACTCTGGCAGCATAGCTAATGGTATGGATATACTTAATGCAAATACCGAGCATAAGGAGAGAATAGGACATTTATGCCTTATAACAGGCAAACGGAAAAATGATGTTGAAAGGATATGTGCAGGGGACATAGGTGCCATTGTTAAGCTTAAAGGGGCCAAAATAGGAGATACTCTGTGTGTTCCATCCAGCCCGATTATCCTTCCCGGCATAGATTTTCCGCAAGCCTGTATCTCTCTTGCTGTAAAGCCAAAGACAAAGGCTGATCAGGAAAAGATGGGGCTTGGTCTTCATAAGATTGCTGAAGAGGATCCTACCTTTATAATGCATATTGAGCATGAATTAGCACAAACAATCATCTCCGGCATGGGTGAAACCCATTTAGATGTGGTTGTGGATAGACTGATCAGGAGGTTTGGGACAGAGGTAGAAACAGACAAGCCAAGAATTCCATACAGGGAAACCATTAAAAAGCATGGTCAGGGTAATTATAAGCATAAGAAACAATCAGGTGGCAGGGGACAATATGGCGAGGCATTCCTGAAGGTTGACCCATTAACTACTGGCGAGCGATTTGAGTTTGTAAATGAGACATTTGGTGGTTCTATTCCGGCAAAATATATTCCTCCTGTAGAAAAAGGTGTGAGGGATACCATGGATAAGGGTATTCTGGCTCATTGCCATATAATTAATATCAAGGTAACGCTGTATGATGGCTCATTTCATGATGTAGATTCCTCAGATTTAGCCTTTCAAATTGCAGGCACTTATGCCTTTAAGAAGGCGTTTGAGGATGCTAACCCGGTATTGTTAGAGCCTATTGTAGAGGTAGAATGCCTTGCACCAGTGGCAAACATGGGTGAAGTAATTGGTGATCTTAATGTCCGTAGGGGAAGAATACTGGGCATGGAGCCTCAAGGGAAAAATGAAATAGTAAAGGCAAATGTCCCTCAGGCAGAGATGTATAAATATGCTACGACATTGCGATCTATTACCCGTGGTCGCGGTAGCTTTAAGATGAAGTTTTCTCATTACGAGGAAGTGCCTCATCTGATTGCAGAAAAGATAATTGCTGAGGCTAAGGTAGGGAAGGAAGAAGAGCATGGGCATGTCTAAAGTATTGTCCAATAATAATAATTTCAAGGAGGTATCGTTATGTCAGGCCATTCAAAATGGGCAACCATTAAACACAAAAAGGGTGCAGCTGATGCACAAAGGGGGAAACTCTTTTCCAGATTGATAAAAGAGATAACGCTTGCTGCCCGGGATGGGGGAAACCCTGATATGAATCCCAGATTACGAACGGTTATTGAAAATTCCAAGGAAGTTAATATGCCGCAAGATAATATCAAACGGGCTATCCAAAGGGGAACAGGGGAGCTTCCGGGTGTGATTGTGGAAGAGATTAATTATGAGGGATACGGACCTGGTGGGATAGCTGTCTTGGTTGAAGTCCTGTCAGACAACAGAAACAGGATTACAGCTGAGGTACGAAAGATGTTTTCGAGGAGTGGGGGAAGTCTTGGTGAGGCAGGATGCGTCTCATGGATGTTCTCTAAAAAAGGCTGCATTGGCATAAAAAGGGAAGAAATAGACGAGGATAAACTCTTAGAAATAGCCATGGAAGCAGGTGCGGATGATGTTAAAACAGATAATGCTGATGTATATGAGGTTATAACAGATCCAGGAAGCTTTTTGGGGATAAAAGAGTCTTTGAAAAAACAGAATATTCCTCTTGACTATGCCGAATTATCCATGATACCTCAATCCTTTATCAAGATTGAAAAGGATTTGGCTAAACAGGTTCTTAGATTGATAGAAAACCTTGAGGAAAATGACGATGTCAATGCGGTTTATGCTAACTTTGATATAGATGATAAGATCATGGCTGAGTTGCAGGCAGAAGAGTGAGAGTATTAGGGATAGATCCTGGCACAGAGAGAACCGGATATGGGATAATTGAGAACGATAATGGCTTGAAAATGATTGATTACGGCTGTATATTTACAAGCAGGGAATTGTCTCTGGCACAACGGCTTGTTGTGATTCGGCAGAATCTGACTGCTATTATCGCTGAGTATCATCCAGACATAGCCTCGGTAGAGGAAATATTCTTCAGTAAAAATATGAAAACCGCTATCAGTGTCAGCCATGCCCGTGGGGTTGTTTTATTGACCATGGCTGAGGCAGGGATAGTCGTCTTTGAATATACCCCCCTTCAGGTCAAGAGTACTGTTTGCGGAGACGGACATGCAAGTAAGCCACAAGTCCAGAAGGCCGTGAAACTCATTTTATCCCTTGATCATATTCCTGAACCAGATGATGCTGCAGATGGACTGGCAATTGCTATTTGTCATATTCAGGCAGATAAGATACGGAGGTTGGTAGCCGTTTCTCGCAAAGGGTAAGGAGTAATAATATTGCGTCCAATAATTGGCATTGGTGGATCCATAGATATTGCAGGCAGAGTATTTGCTCATGAGAATTATATTAATGCCATACATCGGGCAGGTGGAATGCCCATAATCCTTACCTCTATCCAAGATGAATATATTTTGAACACAATTCAGGGGATGGTAATTACCGGAGGAGATGATATTCCAGCAGAGATGTTTGGGGAAGAACCTGTGTGTAAGATTACTCCAGAAAAGGAACAAAGGCTGCAACACGACCTTTGGCTGATACCAAAACTAAGAGAAAGAAACATCCCAACACTTGGTATCTGTTATGGAATGCAGATAGTTAATGTCAGCCTTGGGGGAAGCCTTTATCAGGATATACAAATCCAATGCCCAGAGGCAATCAATCACTTGCAAAGAAAAGAGATTCTGGCTCATACGGTTGGGATAAAATCAGGAACGATATTAGCTGCTATATTGAGAAATATGGCATGGTTCAAAACTGTTCACCATAAAGATACAGAGAAGAACAACCCCCTAACCCCCTTTATTAAGGGGGAATTAGGAAAAGAGATAATGGTAAACAGCAGCCACCATCAGGCTGTAAAGGAAATTGGTCAGGGATTGATTGTCTCTGCCATATCATCAGACGGGATTATAGAAGCCATAGAGTCTCAAGATGGATGGTTTCTGGGGGTACAATGGCATCCGGAAAGGATGGAGGAAGAGTCATCCGGACAAATATTTTCGCATATTGTTGATAAGGCAAAAAGGGTAAAACCATGAACAATTTTAATCTAAATGACATTACCTCGATATATGAATCGGTTGATTTCGAATGCAAAGCATCACAGGGTCGTGATGGTAATGGAGAAGTGTCCGGCAGTTTTTGGGAAACATATTCTGCAATGGCTAATACAAATGGCGGTGAAGTGTATCTTGGTATCAAAGAAACATCAATAGGGAAATTTTGTGTTGATTGTCGAAATCGGCGTATTCAGGATATGTTCAGATATGTTGGTTTTGGTGATCATGCCGGATCGGGAATCCTAAAAATTTATCGAAACTGGAAAGAACAGCATTGGCGATTGCCCTTACTCTACGAGGATGCCACACATGAACAAACTTTGTTGGAACTCCGAATGATCAGTCTTTTTCCCGAAAAAAGCATGAAGATGCTTGATGAGCTTTTTGGTGAACAATTCAGAAAGTTGCCAGAACTCGAAAGAGTTATACTTATAACTGCTGCAACAGAAGACATTGTGCATCATGCACGAATAAAAGGAATTTCTTCGGAGCATCCCAAAGATATTTCTGTCGCTCTTGCACATCTTGTTCAGGAAGAAATGCTGATAAAAGAAGGCGAAACACGGGCAAGTATTTATCATTTGCCTGGAAAAGGGCAAACTGATGCTTCGTCGCTGCTTCAAACAACCATAGAGACTAACTCTCAAGATTTGAGCGAGAACTCCCCTGATAAGGATGAGAACTCCCCTGATAAGGATGAGAACTCCCCTGATAAGGATGAGAACTCCCCTGATAAGGATGAGAACTCCCCTGATAAAGATGAGAACTCCCCTGATAAGGATGAGAACTCCCCTGATAAAGACGAGAACTCCCCTGATAAGGATGAGAACTCCCCTGATAAGGACGAGAACTCCCCTGATTTGAAAATAAAATTGATAAATGTTTTGAATTCTTTGGGGTTGGACAAAATGCCCGACAGAATAAAACCGGATATGATGCGCAAAATAATTCTACGGATGTGCGAAAATAACACTTTGTCGTTAAAGGAATTCTGCTCTGTATTAAACCGTGGTGCCAAGACATTGCAAGATCAATATTTAACGCCAATGCTGGGGGAGGGTCTGCTCGAACTTAAATATCCTGATATCAAAAATCATCCAGATCAGGCATATAAGAAAAAGACTACAATAACGAATTGAAAAGGAGTAAACCATGAATATCTCTAAAGAAAAAATAACAGCCAATCTAACATCTGGAATGTTTGCCCGCCAGATGCATCTATTTGTTGAGGTGCCTTCAACCCAGGATATTCTTCGCACCCTGATTGTTTCTGGTTCACCAGAGGGGACAATAGTTGTGTCTGAGACTCAAACCGAGGGACGGGGACAATTGGGCAGGGAGTGGGTCTCACCTGAAGGAGGGTTATGGTTTTCTATTGCCCTTATTCCACCCTTTGGACCTGAGGCTGCACCCCAGATAACCTTATTGGCTGCTTTTAGTATTGTGCAGGCTATTGAGGATATTGCCGGCTTATCTGCCATGATTAAATGGCCTAATGATATATTTATCAATGCTAAAAAGGTTGCCGGAATATTGGGAGAGATGTCAAGTCATAGGGTAGCTATAAGGTATATTGCCCTTGGGATAGGGATTAATGTAAATATATCATTGGAAAAATTGCCGCCTTATGCCACCTCACTCCAGAACGAGGCTCAAAGGGAGATACCATTGGAAGGGTTAATGGCATCTATTCTCAATCATTTCGAGGATAATTATCGCATTTTCAAGGAGTCAAAAAACATGGCTCCATTTCAGGAGAAGATTAATGAGCTATTGCTTTATAGGGAGAAAATAGTTAAGGTTACAACGCCGCAGGAAATTATTCAGGGAACTGTTGTTGGCATCCATCAGGATGGAAGGCTGATAATAAATACAGAGGATGAACAGAAGATGTTAAGTAGCGGGGAGATTACTATTTACTAACCATGGAAAACAATCAAAAAAAAATAATCAAATCAGTAAGCATTGTCAGTGTATCAACCATGCTTTCCAGAATATTGGGATTAGTAAGGGAGCAGGTCTTTGCCTTCATGTTTGGGGCATCTGCGGTAAATGATGCCTTTGTGGCTGCCTTCAGGATTCCAAACCTTTTGCGGGACATGTTTGCTGAGGGTGCACTTGCCTCTGCCTTTGTGCCAGTATTTACAGATGTTATGAAGAAACGATCCATTCAGGATGCCTTTAGGGTAGCAAATTTAACCATTAATGCCTTATTGCTTATCCTGTCTGTGATCACTATTCTGGGTATAATATTTACACCAGCTATTGTTGGGGTAATTGCCCCGGGCTTTGCCGGTATCGAAGGAAAAGCACAGCTAACAATCACCCTTACCCGAATCATGTTTCCCTTTCTTATTCTGGTAAGCCTTGCAGCCTTAACCATGGGCGTCTTGAATTCTCTGCATCATTTTGCCACGCCAGCCCTTGCCCCGGCAACCTTTAATCTTTGCATGATTGGGGCAGGTTTTCTTATCTGTCCCTTTCTCAAGGAGCCGATTATTGGCATGGCTATTGGTGCTTTGCTGGGGGGATTGGCTCAACTTCTGATTCAGGTTCCAGCATTGATTAAGGCAGGATTCAGGTACATTCCAAGGATAAACTTCCGTGATGAGGGTGTTGTCCGAATAATAAAACTCATGGCACCTGCCTCCATAGGATTGGCTGCGGTGCAGATAAATATTTTGATCAATACCCTGCTGGCTTCGTTCTTAAGCGATGGAAGCGTTTCGTATTTGAATTATAGCTTTAGACTGATGTATCTTCCATTAGGGGTGTTTGGTGTAGCTATTGGTACGGTCAGCCTGCCTACCGTTGCTGCCTGCGTCTCAAAGGGAGATATGGATGGGGTGAAAAAGACTATAGCTTTTTGTCTTAACCTGCTTTTTCTTTTAACCATCCCCTCAACCATTGGCTTGATAGTCTTGAGCGAACCAATCATTGGCTTAATCTATGAACACGGAAAATTTTACCGGCAGGATACAATAGCCACAGCCCATGCCCTTATCTGCTATGCCTTTGGGCTTTTCCCTTATGCGGCACTGAAGATTCTGGTGCCTGTATTTTATTCACTAAAGGATGTCCGAACACCAGTTAAGGTCAGCGTTATCTGTGTGGGGATAAATATTATCCTGAATCTTATCCTGATGAGATTTATGGCACACATGGGTTTGGCATTAGCTACATCCATTGCCGCAGGGATAAATATGACTTCTTTATTTTTTATACTTAGAAAAAGAATAGGGGGATGTTCATTAAAAGAGGGATCTTCGTATCTTCAAGTTTTAATTGCCTCCGGAATAATGGCTCTTGTCTGCTGGTATATAAATATAAGCATTGATGGCTATGCCTCGCGAGTTGGATTGGGAATACTGGCAGGGGGCGTGACCTTTTTGGTGTCATGCAAATTGTTGAAGGTGAAGGAGATTGAAATACTTTTGAAACTATTATATCCGCGACGAAAAATACTTGACAATACTTAAAGAGTCTGCTACAATAATTTTGACTTACATTCCACCCAAAGGAGAGAAGATGTATGAAAAAAATATTAATTCTCTTTCTCATCCTATTTCTCCCTGCATTCCTTCATGCTGAGGAGCGTTCAAAGCCATTTAATATCTCAGGCACAAAAATGTTTTCCTCTGTCTACACTGACATCAAAGGGTCATCTACAAATAAAAGCGAAGGATTTAAGCTGAATCAGTCCACAAGGCTTCTTCTGGAAGGCAAGACAAAGGATGGCTTGAATGCTTACATGAATTATGATGATACTCGGCAGATAAATCCATTAGAGATGCTGGTCAATTATCAAAAGGGTATACTGTCCGCCTCGTTTGGACACATGGATATTGTGTTAAATGAGACTGAGTTTTCCGGATACAATTCCAGGATGTTTGGGGTAAAGACCGGGGTAAAGACTGATAAATTTAACACTCAAGTATTTGGGGCAACAAACAGGGGTATTGCTAAAATCGCTATATATCAGGGGGATATTGGCCATGACTTGCAATATTTTCATGGGGATGACTTCGTCATAAGAAAATATTACCTGCTCCTGCCGGAACAAGTAAATAATGTCCTGATGGATGATGGTATTTTTGAGAATTTTGAGAATGGTGATGGATTCACAACATTAACACTGAGTACAGACTACACCATTTTGCAGCAAACCCTTGGCACCACAACAATCCCTGTCCTTGTGCTTACCACTCCGGCAGAAACATCTGCTATCATTCAGGTGGTTTATAAGGACAGTGGTACGCTGACGATTAAGGGGCCTGATACCGCAGACGAGGAGATTCACAGCTATTACAAGCTGAACTATCCTGATGTATTGCCAGGAAAAGAGGTTATTGGAAGCCTTACCAGAGACATAGATTATCAGATTAATTATTCTGATGGCAGTGTGTATTTTGCCACAAAGACTAATTTTAACATTGATTATGATTATGCCGCAAAAACATATCGGCTTGAACCGCCAGTCCTGCCAGGGAGTGAAAGGGTTATGGTCAATGGCAACCAAAGGCAACGGGGGATAGATTATACTGTCAATTATGAAACTGGTGAGGTTCGTTTCTTTGATTCTCACGCAAGTGGGATATATGCGGACTCAGAGGTAAAGATTGAGTATGAAACAGTGGCAGAGGGCAATCGTTATAATCTTAGCGGGCTAAGGGGTGGGTATAGCCTTGAAAAGTGGATGTCCGTTGGTTGCACCTATCTTTCTAAATCTGATGCTGCCCCAAAGGCAAAAACTACCCAAGTCATGGCTCAGATGAATCACCAGATTATTGGATTTGATGCTAATATCTATCCTATGGAGGGGTTAAAGATTACAGGTGAGGTGGCAGCAAGCAGAAAAGAGCCGGGAAATCATGGCAAAATATTCGTAGATGATATGGAGGGGGATGATATTCTTACTCGTTGGAAGGCATTGAGTTCCGGTGTAAAACTCGCAACAGAAAAAACCTCTGAATTTATCTCTCATCCTGAAAGCACCGACAATCATCAGGCTTTGCGAATATCGTGCGGGCAAGGGACAAATACCATTGAACAAATATTTAATACCCCCCTTGACCTGTCCCTTTATTCAAACATGGGTATCTGGATACAAACACCGGCAAGCGTTACCATAACCCTTTGCCTTTATTCTGTCAGTACGCATTATTTTCTTTATGATATCTCGCCGGATAGGGTGGGGGAATATCTTTATATTAAGAAAAATCTAACCACAGATGCAGTTCTCTATGGATTGCCGGACATGAAGAATATTAACCGTATTCAGATTATCCTGAATAATAATGGCACTCAAACAGCTACCATGTATCTTGATGACCTGATTGCTACTGGCGGTTTGGCACGGGATGGACTGGCAAAAAAGGTTGAGGCTGTATTGGAAAACGAGCGATTTAAGTTTAAGGCTGGGATTAAGGACATTGATTATGGGTTTGTCCCAATTGGATTGAATAATTTTGAGTCTATCAGTGATACCAGAGCCTATCAGGCTGAGGCTCAAATCCCTTTGGTTCAACAATCCACGCTCCTTCTAAAATACGAAAATAAACTCAAGTCTAAGTCGATACTTGAGAAACAACTCAAGTCAGACATGTTTTCTACCGGAATAAAATTTAACCCTTCAGATGCGTTCAAGTTTAATATTGATTACAAACAAGAGGATGAAAATGATTGCAAGGCTGTGCAGCAGATAAACAATGTCAATAAAAAAACAACAACAACTCTTGACATTAAGAAGGAAAACATCCTGCATCTGTCCCGCTTTGGATTTTTTAACCGCTTGATGAATATCAATAGCCGTGATAATATTCACAATCTTCATACCTCTTCCAATCATACTTATCTACGATTCAACCTTGAGCCTGTCTCAGGAATGGAAATAATCCCTGAATATAAACTAAAATCGACTAAGGATCTTAATAAAGACACCCATATATCTGAAGAGGAGAATATTCTTAGTGCCATAAATATAACTTCATCGGATAAGTTATCAACCATTCTCAGGTACGCTCACGATAATCTCTCAAACTTTGTCCTTAACAGCAAGCAGGATAACCAGTCC
Organism: Candidatus Desantisiibacteriota bacterium; assembly: GCA_043806395.1. GTDB lineage: Bacteria > UBA9089 > CG2-30-40-21 > CG2-30-40-21 > CG2-30-40-21 > CG2-30-40-21. Next base: position 18,604 of record JAZDHC010000146.1, read on the forward strand.
CTTTCTATAGAGTTTGGGCTTACCCAAGATAGATGGCCATCCCTGAATACATTCCTTGAGAATACACGAAAAAAACAATTAGAAAACCAGCTAACAACCTCTCGAACAAATGCCTCTGACGGGGATTTGAAACTTGCCTTTTCCTCACCGGAGAAATGGAAGTGGCTTGTTCAATATCGATTTACAAGAAGCTCATCTGATGGGGTAAAGAATAAGACGGATAATTATATGGGTGAGGTTACTCGATGGTTCAGGGTGTGGAAACAGGCAGGAACATCTTCTTTGACCCCCAGAATCAGTCAGGATATTACCAATTCAATCGTGGTTGATACATATTTTGTTTCATGGGAGACAATATTTAAGAGGGGTATTTCTACTAAACTTAGCCATGAACTTTCTAAAAGGGATATCTCATCCAAGAATGTTCCATCAATAAAAATAGGTTATACCACGGAAAAATGGAACGCATCCTCAGAGATTAAACAAACCAAAAACCTCAATAAAATAACCAGCCTGAAAACCACAGATAATCTTTCAAGCTTAAGTGCAGGATACAAACTAAAAGATAGGCTTACCATAAACGAGTCATTTACCTGTAGCGATAGCGAGTCTACCCACAAGACAACCTATTCCTCGTCAACAGAGATAAACTGGGAAATAAACAAGATGCTGAATGCTATCCTTAAAAGCGTCTGGTCCTCTGTCCACGATCAGGTAAACTCAGGGTTAGATTATGAAACTAATAAGGTTGGGATGGATGTGAGTATTGTGTTTTGATGACGGGAGACAGAATCCACCCCCTAACCCCTGCCAGCGGAGCAGTGTCTGAGGCCATCGTCAACGCCATTGCTCATCGCGATTATGCCTCCAATGCCTCTGTGCAGGTTATGCTCTTTGCCAACCGATTGGAAATATGGAACCCAGGTCATCTGCCGTCCGCTCATCGCAGATCCCCTTTTTCTTGCCCGTTATATTGAAAAGGCTGGTACCGGCACACTGGACATGATTGCCCTGTGTGAGGAAGCAGGCTTGCCCACTCCAGAATTCCGGCAGGACGGCGGACAGTTTGTTCAGACATTGCGACGAAGCAATGCTGTTGAGATTGCTGTTATTAACGAATCGTTCCCTGAACAAGCCACAGAGGTAGAGGTTACTTCACCAATTACAGGTGAAGTCGCAGGTGAAGTTAACTCTATGTCCGGTAAAGCCAACCGTATGTCCACCATGCCAGTCACAGGTGAAGTCACAGGTGAAGTCACAGGTGAAGTTATAAAGCTATTGGAGGTTATGAAAAAACCTATGAATAGAGGTGATTTGCAAAAAATGCTTCACTTGAAGGCACAAGACAGCTTTAGAATCCGTTATCTTCTGCCTGCCTTTAATATTGGATTAATCGAAATGACCATTCCTGATAAGCCCAAGAGCAGCAAGCAAAAATATCGGCTTACAGTTAAAGGATTGGCTGTTCTGGAGGCAGTAAAAGCCAAACGGAGAAGAATTTATCCACAGATTGCACAGATTACACAGATTAAGGAGGAATAAAGAGATGGATGTGATGGATCCGAAGACATATGGGATTATTGGGACAGCGATGGAGGTGCATAAAACACAAATGCTTTATTCTTTAATCTGCGTAATCTGCGGATAATCTTATCTGATTTTGTGGTAAGTAGTTTGACATTGTTAAATTAGCCACAGAGGTCACAGAGTTCGCAGAGGAAGAAAAAAAACCACAAGATTTCACGAGATTATACGAGAAAAATAGATATCTGTGGGTTATTTTTATTTCTCTTCTCTGTGCCCTCTGTGTTCTCTGTGGCAAATCTTCTAATCTAACAAAGTCAAAGTAGTTACGACTATTTTAATCTCAACCTTGTGGAGGTAGCAATGATCAGAAAAGCATGTTATCTAATACTATTAATCTCTCTTTCCGGCTGTATTCCAAAGGGGTTTATCATCCCTGATGAGGCGGAAGAAATATCTGAGGGTCCGCAATTAACCATAACCATCTCACCTGATCCTGCCTCTACTTCCGAAACAATTGCAGTAACTGTTGCCTCAGACAGACTTCTGGTGGATCAACCTACTGTAATTATCACCCAGAATCATGAGAAAAAGGGTATGGATATTACCAGAACTATGGAAACCATTGACAGGCTTACATGGCAGGGCACATACACAATTAAGTCTGGATACGAGGGCAAGGCTCTGGTGGAGGTCTTTAATGCCCTTGATGAGAATGGGAATAAACGCTATGGGACTGCGAGTTTTGAGGTATTAATGCCAGAAAAAGAGGCAGGAGAAGAAGAAACAACAGCAGAAGCGAAAGAAATTCCTTCTGAGGAGATGGCTATTGAATATGAAAATGTCCCATGGCATGATATTCGAGGGGAATATGGTGCCACCCGGGCACCCTCGTTAACAAATCAAAAAATAAGCAATAATATCAGCTGCATTGCCGGGGATGAAGAAAAACTCTGGTTTGGCACGAATTATGGGATTGGTCAATACGATAAATTGACTCAAAGCTGGAAGGGATTCCTTAATAAAAAAGGGGGGATAAGTAATTCTATTCGTTGTATGGCGATGGATGATGATCTTGTCTGGTTTGGCAGTCAGGGGGATGGCCTGTTCAGGTATCAGAAGTCTACAGATAAATGGCTTGCCTTTCCAAATGATAACAAGTGTCATGACCCAAATATTAATGACATTTTGATTGTCAATGACCTTGTCTGGGTAGCCACAAATCGTGGTCTGGCTAAGTATGATAAGCTATCAAAGCAATGGACTGCATATACCCTTCAGACAACCTATGATCAGATAATCAGTGAAAAAATTACCCAGATAGCCTGGTTATATCCATATCTCTGGGTAGGCACGGACAAGGGATTGATGAGGTATGACTCTTTGTCTGATGTCTGGGAGGATCAAACCACAATATGCAATAAAAACATTACCTGCCTTTTTATGGACAAAAATGACCTCTGGATTGGAATGCCAGACAGCGGTGTTATTCAATACAATACCACTGATAATGCTACCAGAACCTATACTGTGTCCAATGGACTTTATAGTAATGGAGTCTTGAGCCTGAAGGCAGATACAGCTTGTGTATTCGTAGGGCATTTGGGTGGAATCTCAAAACTTGATAAGTCTCTTGACACATGGTCGTCGTTTAGCCAGACTAAGATTGGGGATATTTTTCGTTTGCTTGATAATGTTCAAGCCGTGTACCTTGAGGATAATGGCAATCCATGGATAGGTATGAATAGTGGTCTGATTGATATCTCCCAGTCAGAACTTATGGAGGTAATTGATCCCACAATTGTTGAGTTAATCCCAGCTATGGATACTATTCTTTCCACAGGCTTTCCTGAGATTACCGCCAAATACGAGGATAATATTGGTGGCAGCGGGATTTCCTCATTTGCTGTTTATCTCTTTATAGATGGCAAGCAAGTTTCTGGAACAGTCAGTTCCCAGGAACTTTACTACAAACCAACAACCCCACTCACAGAGGGTGAACATAGTCTTGAGATTCAGGTGGCAGATAAGTGTGGGAATATTGCTACCCGCAAGAATACATTTAGCATTGCCCTGCCGAAACTCTCCTATAAACTCCTTGTTTCACAGGCTTTTGTTAAGCCAGGGGAGGAAATGTCTGTGACTATAGATGCAAGCGAGGAATTAATAGGCACACCTACCGCATTGCTATCCTTTGCCTCAGTAACAACCCCTTCACTTTTCGATGGGACATCAGTGTTAGCACCTAAACTTATGGAAAATGAAACAGAGACAGGAACATGGACGGTTTTTGGGTCGTGGACAACTAAGAATCGAAAACAATGGAAAGGAACAGTCAAGCTGCCAATTAATGCCATTGGGGCAGGTATTATTACGGTTAAAGGACTTGAGGATATTCACGGACAAAAGCCAAATGATTTTCAGGTGGCAAGGGTTATGGCTATTAACAAGGAAGCTGTAGGAATAATTGCCCCACGGATAATCTCTATGGCAACAGCCACTATTGCCGGTACTACCACAAACATTATCACAGGAACAGCAACAGCTGGCAGTTTTGTTAATCTAATAATTGACGGCAAGGTTGTTCGTACGGTTATGGCAGATACGGCTGGCAATTTTGAATTCAAAAACATCTCGAATGTTTTGATTAAGGCAGGTACAAACACTACTACGATAACAACCTCAGCTACGGATAAAGCCAAAATCGCAAATATCGCAAATAATGTCTCAGAAACTGTAATAACACCTGAACTCAATCTATTGATAGATTTCCCGAAGATGGCAAGTAGTACTATAAATATTCGTGGTGTGTCGAAGCAGGTGATTGGGACAATCAGTGGGTTCGTAGCATATGGCACTATGTCTGTGCCA
>JAZDHC010000147.1:0-5912 GCA_043806395.1 Candidatus Desantisiibacteriota bacterium
TCACTTTCATCGTTTTTCATATGATTCCTTTCGGGCAAGGGGACATCATCTACAGAATACAACCCCCTAACCCCCTTTTCTAAGGGGGAATATTGCACTCTCAACTAACCGCAAGCTTTCAAACAAAGGTGAACCGTCCCGGATAATCTTAATCTGAGTCTGTGGTGAGTAGTGCCCTCCCTACTTTCTTCACCCTTAAGTGTATCCCTTCCATACCAATAACCTCAACCCTTTCCCCCTTCTCAATCACCTCATCGGCAAGAGCACACCAGTTTTCACCATCAAGAAAGACCATGCCTCTGTCCGAGGCAATATCCTCTTTTACCACCCCTATTTCTCCCATAAGCCCTTCCCTGCCTGTGGTTACCCGATGGCGAAAGGCTACAATTGTTGCTCCCACACCAAATAAAATAAACAACCCGGTAAAGGAGACTATGGATACTATCAACGACCAGGAAATAGTCATAAATGGTGTTGGAGAATCAATAAGCATAAACGACCCAATGGTCAATGCGACTAACCCCCCTATGGCTGCAATCCCATGAGTTGATGCAAAGACCTCCATAATAAGCAGGATGCAACCGAGGATGACTAAAAGCAAGCCAGCCATGTTAATGGGCAGATTTTGTAAGCCAAAGAAGGCTGATATCAGGCATATTCCACCAACAACAGCTCCAATTCCAATCCCCGGTGCAGAAAATTCATAGATTAATCCATATATTCCAAGCATTAACAAAATATAAGCGATATTAGGGTCAGCAATGGCATGGAGAAATTTTTCCCTGAAGTTCATGCTTGTTGCCTGAGGTGTTATCCCCTTTGTGTGAATGGTAAAACTTTTTCCATCCTTTTCTATTATTCTTCCATCTATTTTTACAAGCAGGTCATTCATGTCCTCAGCAATAAGGTCAATAACCTTTAATTGCAATGCCTCTTCTGCGGTAATGGATGAGCTTTCCCGCACTGCACTCTCAGCCCATTTTGCATTTCTCCCTTTTTTTTCTGCTATGCCTTTCACGCTGGCCACCATATCATTGGTTATTTTATCAGTCATTGTCTTATCAGGTTTTTCAGCTTTTTCTCCACTCATTCCGCCACCTATGGATACTGGATGGGCAGCACCAATATTGGTCATGGGTGACATGGCAACCACATCACTTGCCATGGCAATAAATACACCAGCTGAAGCAGCCCTTGACCCCTTTGGTGAAACAAAGGTTACAATCGGTAGTTTAGCATTTAATATGGCTTTAACAATATTATGAGTGGCTGATGCCAGTCCGCCGGGTGTATCCATTCTAAGAATAAGACACTCAGCCTTCTCATCCTCAGCCTGTTTTATGCTGTTTGCCACAAATCGTTCGGTAATGGGGTTAATTACCCCATCGATTTCAATTATTTTTATGCTGCTTGTGCCAGCCTGAACAATATTACACAAAGCCAATAATAAACATAACACCAATCCTGTTGTTTTCATGGTCTTCTCCTTATGTCAATTTTCTGTTAACTGTGATATTATAGCAGTTTGAGGGCTTAAAGTCAACAAGAAAGTGAGAATAGTTTGGAGATGGGTAAATTCCCCCTTAAATACCTACAACATATCTCCTGGATCCATATCCAAAACAACATCCACCCCATTTGGCAGAGACAATTCTTGAATGCTTTTTAATGCTAAATGACGCATTTGCTGTATTTTAGAGGACTTAAGAAGGATGTGATAGCGATAATATCCCTGTATCTTGGATAGGGAACAGGGAGCTGGTCCAAGGATAAGGACATCATTGTTTGGATTATTCATCTTGAGCTGATCTGCTACCGTCTGGGAAATTTGATAAGATTGATCCTGATTTTTTCCACGAATGAGGATGTTCATCAGACGGGTAAATGGTGGGTATTGCAGTTGTTGCCGAAACTCTATTTCTTGATTGTAAAACCTCTGGTAGTCATGTTTTTCAGCAGCACGGATGCTGTAGTGTTGGGGAGAATATGTCTGAATAATCACCTCGCCGGGAATTTGTCCCCTGCCTGCCCTGCCTGCTACTTGAGTCAGCAGGCTAAAGGTCTTCTCGCAGCTTCTGAAATCAGGCATATTCAGCCCAACATCACTTGAGACAACGCCAACTAAGGTAACAAGAGGAAAGTCATGCCCCTTGGCAATCATTTGTGTGCCAACTAAAATATCTAACTTTCCTGTCCTGAAGTTATTTAATATGTATTCATGTGAGCCTTTTGTTGAGGTTGTATCCACATCCATGCGGGCTATTTCTGCCTCCGGGAATAATCGATGAAGCTCTTCGACCACCTTTTGTGTGCCAATGCCAGAGTACCTGATATCTTCACCATGACACTTTGGGCAAAATTGTGGGGCTGGCTGAGAATGATCACAATAGTGGCACTTGAGTCTTTTATCAGTAAGGTGATAGGTCAGGGTAATCTCGCAATTTGGACATTTCATAATATCGCCACAACCCCTGCATTGAATAAATGGGGCAAACCCACGGCGATTAAGAAAAATAATTACCTGTTGTTTGTTCTTAACCCGCTCTGCAATGGCTTGTTGCAGCCTGACACTGAAAATCCCTTTCTCTTCCCTCATGTCTATTATCTCTACCATTGGCATTGGTCTATCATCCACACGGACAGGGAGGGATAAATAATGATACTTCCCTGTTTGGGCATTGTAAAAAGATTCCATAGATGGGGTGGCACTGCCAAGAATAATCGTAGCATTTGCATATTTTGCCCGCATTACCGCTACATCACGGGCATGGTATCTGGGGGCAGGATCAAATTGTTTATAAGATGAATCATGCTCTTCATCAACAATTATCAACCCAAGCCTGTCAAAAGGGGCAAAGACAGCAGACCGTGCTCCAATAACAATCTCCGCCTCTTTTTTTAACACCCTTTGCCATTCGTCGTACCTCTCGCCATCAGAAAGCCTGCTATGTAATACAGCCACCCTCTGCCCAAATCTGGAAACAAACCGTTCCACCGTCTGTGGGGTCAGGGAAATCTCTGGAACAAGCACAAGGCTCGTTTTGCCAATGGATAGCACCTGTTCAATTGCCTGAAGATAAACCTCTGTTTTTCCACTCCCTGTTACCCCATGAAGCAAAAAAGCACCAAATTCCTCTGCCTTAATATTTGCAGATATGGACTGAAAAGCCATTGTTTGATGTACTGTAGGAGCGTAGGGAGATGGGCATGGAGGAGATGAATGCTTGTGCGGACACCGATATTCCTGTTGGTAACAAATGGTCAGAAAACCATGCTTAACAAGGGTATTTACCGGAGATTGGCTCACGCCAGTACGATCCATGATTTCTTTCAAGGGCATATCACCTTCAAGCCTTAAAAGTTCTGTTACCTTAATCTGTGCCTCGGATAATTTCAAACCCTCATTCTCTGCTGATAAATTTAAGCGGAGCATCTTCACCATTTTAGTCCGAAGTTGGGCATTATAAGGCACAGCACACGACAGCACCTGTCCCCAGCTTGAAAGATAATAAGTGGCTATCCATTTAGTAAACTGCATTAATTCTGAGGAAATAACCACCTGTTCATCAATGACCTCAATAATATCCTTCAGCTGATAATCCACATGGCAAGGCTCTGATATGCCCACAATATAGCCAACCGCATGCCTCTTCCTTCCAAATGGTGCCATGACCCTTTTGCCAACAGCCACTTTGTCCATTAAAGTATCAGGTACGGTATAGGTAAATGTCCTGTCAATGGGCAGATTAAATATAATATTAAGGAATACTTTATTCATGATTACCTTATGTCCGTTATTTCCCTGTCGTGCAGATAGCATATTATCCCTGCAAAAACAGTACTCAGGCTAAAGGCAAAGAGCTTTAGTTTCGTAGTATTTATCCCCATTGCCTCAGCAGCAATATCTTGTGGAAAGTGGAAAGGATTAGCCACAAAGGCACAAAGGCACGAAGGAATACACAAAGGAAGATATTCTTAGTGTTTTCTTAGTGTCTTGGTGTCTTAGTGGCAAATCTCTATCTTACACATTTAGTAGTGGTATTGCGAGTTCCACACTTTATTGAGCAATTACATTATTTCCTTCTTCCCCAGAAATTGACACAGTCACCCCCCTTGTCTGCAAATACCTCTTTGCCTCTGGAATGGATATTTCCTGAAAATGAAAAATAGAAGCAGCTAACACAGCATCTGCCATGCCTTCGGTCAATGCCTGATATAAATGTTCCATGCAACCTGCTCCGCCAGAAGCAATTACTGGAATTCGTACACCCTGTGAAACTGAGCGGGTGAGTTCAATATCATATCCATCCTTAGTGCCATCACAATCCATGGATGTAAGGAGTATCTCGCCAGCACCAAGCATCTCTGCCTCTTTTGCCCATGAAATCACATCAATTCCAGTTGGGGTACGCCCCCCATGAAGATATACCTCCCATTTCTTTTCTGACCCCTTCCTCTTGGCATCAATGGCTACTACAATACACTGTGACCCAAAGCGATTGGCTGATTCCTTTATCAGGATAGGTCTTTCAACCGCAGCAGTATTCATGGAAACCTTATCCGCACCAGCATTAAGCAGTCGCCTGATATCTTCCAATTCCCTGATACCACCACCAACCGTCAATGGGGTAAATACCTGTTCAGATGTCCTTTTCACCACATCAAGGATTATATCCCTTTTATCTGAGGAGGCAGTAATGTCTAAGAACACTATCTCATCTGCCTTTTCCTTTTCATACCTTCTGGCAACCTCCACAGGATCACCGGCATCAATAAGATTAACAAAGTTTACACCCTTAACTACCCTTCCGTCTTTTACATCTAAACATGGAATTATTCTTTTGGCTAACATTTTTTCTCCTCGTAACTGTTTAGGTAGATAGGCTGTAGGCTTCAGACGGATTGTGTCAATAAGCAGGAGTCTACAGCCTAACAGTCTACAGCCTGACTTACTTCTCCTCAAGCGTTTCTGCTAATTTCTGGCATAGCAGCCGTGTCAAAAAGTCAACATCCTTGCGTAATCTTTTGCGTTCCTCTTTTGTTTCGACTAATTTTTTTATGGATGGACGATTACCCTTAAATGTATCCCTTGCCTGCCATAATTGTTTTCCTGTTTCTACATCAATTATTCGTGTACTAATTCCTACCTCGGATGATGGTTGAAAAAATAAAATAGAGCTCGCACCAATGACAGCAACTACCGCCCCAACAATAATAATCGCACCCAACAAGTTCCCTTCTAATTCTTCCTTTTTTTCTTCCCTTTGAGAGCACTTACCTTCTATTACCACAGGTACTGGTGCAGATTGTTGCGTACTATTTACCTGTTGCTCCTGCCCATAAAATTCATATTTAGTAATTACACCCAGAACAATTAGTTGAGCCCCAAGCATCTTGCCTATTTTAACTGCGGTTGCCTCATCAATCCTATCCTTGCAAAAATCCTGCTCCTTCAATATCTCTTCTATCTTTATCCGTTCAACTAAGTCGAAATTACCGAGTTTACCTAATTGTAAATTAAACTCATCTGTAACTAAGCCAGTAGCTTGCTTTTCTTTAGTCAAATTCTCAAATGGCAAAACTGCTATCCGTTTCTTCATTGATTCATGAATTGAGTCATTTATGAAGAAGTTAGTTACGCGATATGGCTTTGTTGCGGCACAACCTGTTAAATTGAGCACAGATACGATAAGTAAAAAGATTAATGGTTTAAAATATACTCTTTGCTTAAACATCTTATTCATAGCCCCCTTATACTATTTCCCTCCTACAGCCTACTGTCTCAACAACTCTTAATTGTCGGTAGGCAGTAATTCTCATTATGAACCGCAGAGACGCAGAGTCGCAGAGAATTTATATGCTTCATTCAGCGTTTCTTCTCTGCGACTCTGCGTCTCTGCGGTGGAAAAATA
>JAZDHC010000148.1:0-10502 GCA_043806395.1 Candidatus Desantisiibacteriota bacterium
GAATAAAATAATTTTGTCATTTGTGATATTGCACAGAAGATCAAGTTTATCATAACATGCTTTATATTGCAAAAGGTATTTTATTCCAGTCCCTAAGCAGCTACAAATGTGTTTGAAATAACAATAGCTGAGTAGTTACAATGGAACAAAGATTAAAAATCAGGCTATTGTGAATTTTGATGGGGTTGGTCCCTGGAACCGTGCCCCAAAAAATCCTGAAGATACCCCTTCAGGTTATGGTCCATGGACAAACACCATTGACAGTGGAACCCCATCAAGTCAGGTTGATACTCTTCCTCAATACCAGACATCAACTACCTTATCGGTATTGAGCCAATTGCTTATGGCACATCAGGCAATAAAATTACCGGCACACTAAGACAGCGTCAATAAATAGTTGTCTTTCTTTGTATTAGAACATCTGCGTAATCTGCGTAATCTGCGGATTAATTCTTCTCTGTTTCTTTGTGGTAAATTCCCTTCGCTGAGTAGTTACCTTTTTTTCATAATTAGAATTGTTCTACTATTACCTCCCCATCATATGATACAAGACAGACTGTCACAGGAATCTCCCTGACAATACCCTGAGCATACCCTTTTGCTACGGCACAAACCATTGCAAAACGGGATGAGATACCTCTGTCAATGGCATGAAACAGCTCCCTTGCGGTGTTGAATTCACCACTTATTTGATTATCCATGCCTTTAAGAAATTCCACAGCCTTATTTATATCAATTGCCCCATATTTGACATGTGTCTGTGGCGTTGCCATGGCTATTTTGAGCATTTTTGCCCACTGAGCATTGAGGTAAATTTTCTTGAACCCATGCCTTTTTGCCTCAAGAAGAGAAAATTCTACGAAGTCACCCATCATGATATAACATTCCTCAGGTAAACCATATCTTTTCATGTGTGCCTTTTCAGACATTCTACCTGTTGAAAGAACTATTTCTGTCTGCCCCATTGCCATGGCTACATTCATGGATGAGGTGATGGTTGCCATCCATGCCTCTGAGGATACTGGTGTGACAATACCTGTTGTGCCGAGGATAGAGATACCACCAATGATGCCCAGCCTTGAATTCAGGGTCTTCTTTGCCAACTTCTCGCCATCAACAACAGAAAGCTCAACAGTTGACAGTTGACAGTTGACAGTTGAATTGCTTCCAGTACCGCCTCTTTTATCATCTGCCTTGGCACAGGATTTATCGCAGGTTCGCCCACAGAGACAGGCAGCCCCGGTTTTGCAACTATTCCAACACCCTTGCCACCCTTGATACAAAAATGGGGACAGCACCCATTCTTCCCCCCTGCCTCCTGCATTCTTGCCTCTGCCACTATCTCCGCACCATTTGTAACATCCGGATCATCCCCTGCATCCTTGATCACAGAGGCAGTGGCAGCATTATTGGCAATATATGTATTGTGAACCTTGAATTTTACCCTGCTGCCATCGGGAAATGGTATTTCAACATCTTGAATCTCCAACCATGGATTAATTAACAGCATTGTTGCTGCCTTTGCTGCTGCTGCCGCACATGCACCTGTTGTATATCCAAACCGCAATTTTTTATTTTTCGATATCATTTCCATCATCATTTATCCTGTAACCTGTGTAATTAGGGTAGCAGCTATGAAGTGTGGGAGTTTAGCACCATCTTGATTGCGTTGATATGGCTGGTTTGGGTCAAGATGAAGTATCAGTTCTTGTAACAGTTCAGGTTGTTTAGACTGTAGGCTATAGGCTGTTAGTTTTTCAGATAAACTGCATGAACAAATCTGTGTATCTGTTTCTGATGCCCTACAGTCTAAATACCTACAGCCTATCTACCTGAACTGTTATCAGTTCTTTTCCTCTGGTCTTGGAATTTTTACTATAAATTGCTCGCCATCAACATTATTGATAAATTCAATATTAGGTTGCAATTCCAGTGATCGAGTAATGCCGGAACCAAGTCCTTTGTATGATAATGAATGTACAGCATAAGCAACTAATTGATTATTTCTAATTACCGGATTACCGTATTTAATCTCTTCAACGGTCAAGCTATTAGGTAATTTCCCTGGGCTTATAATTTCAACTCTGTTATCAAAAATCATTAAGCGTATCGGCGAGTTTTTAAAATAATCCCGATGTAAAAGTGCGTTTTGTAGCAGTTCTTCAAGAGCTATTCTTGAAATTTCCAATATTCCTATTGAGTTAAAGTTTTGATCTTGTTGGGTGTGTTTTAGGTTTATCTCTAAAAATCTTATTCCTTCATTAAACATATCCGGTATTGTGCCTATTATATCTCTACTATCTCTATATTCATTTCCTCCGATGCTGTTTCCCCAGAAAGATACTGCCTTGATACAAAAGGCTGGCTTATAATTTTGCGGTTCCTTACCAAAAAATAATAAGCCAGCTAAAGATAAGCGATCATTTCGTAATACTTTTTTTATTTTAAGAGCCTGCTCAAAATTCAACCCTTTTTCTTCAATTGTTTTTTGAAATTCTTTCTTGAAATATTGCTCGAACTTATCTTTATTGACCTCCTCCAAAGAAGTTCCATAAATCTCCATCTCGTCTGCCGATAAAGCACCACTGCTCTGGAAAAGTCGCAGCATTTCTGCATTATCAGAAACGCGTCTTTTATCAGCACCCTGCTTTACCCAAATAGCCAAGTTGTTGTCTTTATAAGGTTTGTTTATTCCTTCCTTTATCTGAATAATCAATATCTTTTTTGAACCTCCATTATCAATAGAAACAACCTCCGTTGTTACATAAATATTGGGTTTTACTTTATCGGTTGCACTGTTTCCTATTTGATTATTATAATCTTGCAACTCTGCGTAACTTAGCCCGGTTATTTCACCTGTTTTATCCTTAACTCCAATCAGTATCAACCCACCAAGAGAATTAGACATAGCTACCATTTCGACAGCCAAGGCATCTATTGAACTAATTTTTTCCTTAAACTGTACTCGGCTTGTCTCGCCGGTGCTTATTATATCAAGTAATTCAATGGCATTCATTTTTCAACCCTCCATAGCCTATAAATCTCTTTTCGTCGATAAAATGCCTCTTTCCCACCTTCCATAATGGCAACAATAGATTCTTGTATTTCCCTATTGTCTATAGTTCCATCTTGTACATCCATTTTATTTTCAGAATAAGCACAGGCAAAAATCTTTTCACTATCTCCCAGAACAGGGATATTGGCATTGTGTGTTGCAAATATAAACTGCATATCTCCTTTTAAGGATTTTATCTCTTTGATTACATCATTATAGATAGTTTGATTATCCAGATCATCTTCTGGTTGGTCAATAATAAGGACATCCATTTCCTTTTGGGCAAGCAGAAAAAGAATCAAGGCAGTTGCTCTTTGTCCTAAAGAGTGATTCTTAAGCGGTTTGCTATTATATTTTATGATAAACTTATTTTCTACCTGATAGGTAAGAAGTTCGGCAAGATTTTCAAAGAATCTTTTCCTATACTCTGCAAAATGATTCACATTAAGAATATCATCCAAATTGTTGATGTCTCTGTAAATCTCAATAAAATCTTTATATTTCTCCTGTATTCTATTATAATTGGCTTCTGTAATTCCGCTTCTCCTGAATATTTGTCCTTGTTTATCCAGAAATTTATCTCGTCTCCCTTTGTAGGCTACCTCAATTGATAGTTGATTTTCCGATTCATTAATGCGTTTGACTTCCCTTTCAAGAATTTTGTATTCCTCATGCCAGAGGTTGTTCAATTCAGATATTTTATTGTTCAATACAGCCTCATACTCGCGCCTTTTTACCTCAGAGTTATCAATCTCTTTTAATTTCAGCGTGGATATTTCAATTATCCTGTTTAATTTAAGGAATTCATCTGGATTCAGGTTTGGAATATTAATTTCTCGTTTTATTTTACCAAACTCATCCTTAAGACTTTCCTTTTTGGCTTTTAATTTGTCGGTAATCTTATTAAAATTATCTTCCAGCTTCTTTGTGTTTTCTATTGTCTTTATGAATATTTCAAATTCGGTTACTAATTGCTTAAAGATGCTATTTGTTTCATTGAATATTTCTTTGTTTATGTTGGATGTAAATTCTGACTGCTGAAAAAAAGGTTTGTAATTTTCAATTAATAGATTCAAATCGTATAGAAATCCCTTAATTGTTTTCTCTGCTTCTTCAAGTCTTGAAATATCAGAGTCAAATTGACTTTGTTGTCTAAGTTTTTCTGCAACCCCTTTTTCTTCAAAGAGCCTTAGTTTATGCTCTGCATCCTTTAATTTGTCTGCCGTTTCTTTTTTTATTTCCTCAAGATTATCAAGCCTCTTGCATGTGTCTATAATATCCTTTATTTCCATTTTTTTTGCCGTTATTTTTGAACGAATATCATTAAGATGATTTCCAATAAGTTTATTAACTAAGTCAGTTTCAAAATTTATATCCTTGTTAGAAAGGTCTTTCTGCCCAAAATAAACAGGCTGTTTAAGTACTGCACTGATAGAGACATCAGTTCTTGTTCCATTCTTAAAAATATCTTCTTTTTGTCCATATATCTTTTCAATTCGATATTCTTCGCCATGCTCGTCGAGAACAGTTACCTTAACCTTTCCACCACTTTTCAAGACATGTTCAATTAGTTCATTTTTATAGTCTTTATCAACCGCTTGTCCGCTTAGAGAAATACCCAGCGTATATCGTAGAATTTCAAGGATCGAAGATTTACCACTTCCCCTTATGCCAATAAAATTATTTAATTCAGGTGAAAGATTAATCTCTTTACCATCTAATAGCCCACCCTCAAAAGAAATAGATTTTATATAAGAATTGCTTGTGAGTGGTTTTGATACTTTTATCCTATTGTCTTTGTCTGTTAAGGCATAATCCACAGCAGCGAAATTGAAATCACCGATTTTAAGATAGGTTGCTTTTTCTATGCCATTTTGCAAACCTGCTTTACCAACTGCATCTATGTTTTTACAATCAGAGCCTTCCACAAATGATGGCAATCTATCTTCACCACCAAACCATAGCAACAGTTTGTTTTTAATATCTACTGTTCTCATCTTCTGAAATGCAAGCACATTACGACTAAACAATTCATCTACCACAATCTGCTTTATCCTGCCACCATCAAGCGCCTTACAGAAACCGTTTTCCTGCTCAACATGTGCCATAACAATAAAAGCATCTCTGCCATCCTTCCTATGCTCTTCAAGTTTTTTAAGTAAATCAGTTAGATTATATTTACAACAAGTATTTCCATTTTCTCTGTTTGCAATACCTTCAAATGCAGAATTAAGAAACTGTTCTATGAAATTATCATTATTAACAACCCAATTTTCGTAATCAAAAACAATCAGACAATGAATACCGTTTGCTCCATCATTAACAGATAGTTCAACGCCTGCTAATAAAAATATTTCCTCTTCTTTAGCCTTTTTTCGTAGAGCCTTAAATTCATCCTTATCAAACTTATTATGATTGGTAATAATGCCAATACCAATATTGTTCTCTTTTAGCTTCATAATATATGACTTAACAAAGTCATTCTCTGTACCATTATATAAAAACTCTTTATCAGCCTTTGTGTGCAAGTGAAAATCGGCTTTTAGCCAGACGCTTCCGTTTTTAAATAATTCCATAGCTTTTTTCATAATTACACCACCTTAAACTCCACACCCGCGTCTTTCATCTGCAGGCTGGTATTGATTTTTAATTGGTTATCACAGTATACTTTATTTATTTATATTTGTCAAATAGTTTGATTGAAAAATCCTGGCATGGTTAGGGGGGTGTAACTCTCTGTGGTGAACATTTTGAACTATGCCCATCTAATTTCATTTACACATACAACCTTCCAATCTCCCTTCTCGCCTCACCAATAGTAAGTGGAATTTTCCCAAATGGCATATTATCTTCATGCTTTAGCCTGTAAATCAATTCTGCAATCACGGGCAATCTTAATTTCACATTCTCCATATCCTCTGGTGCCGTAAACACATCCTCCGGAGTACCGCTTCTAACAATATGCCCCTTGCTCAGGATATAAAGCCTGTCAAGGAATAGTGGCACAAGGTCAACGCTATGTGTAGCCATAACAATGGTTATCCCCTTTTCTTTATTCAACCTTGTCAGGAGGTTCATCATTTTATATTCTCCCATTGGGTCTAATCCAGCGGTTGGCTCATCAAGGAGTAATATTTCGTGTCCCATGGATAAAAGTCCGGCAATACATACCCGTTTCTTTTGACCAAAACTAAGATTATGGATGGATTTTCCTGCATAATCATCCATCTCAACAGCCTTTAGTGCATCCTTAACTCGAATAGCAACCTCATCTTCGCTAAACCCCATATTTATCGGACCAAAAGCCACATCCTCAAAAACGCTTGTAGCAAAAAGCTGTTCATCTGGATTCTGGAAGATGAGTCCGATTTTTTTATATATCTCCTTTGGCGATAGCTTTTTAATGTCTGTCCCATCGAGATGAACACTACCCTTGAAATCTTTAATCAAGCCATCCATTGCCTTCAGGAGTGTTGTTTTCCCTGAGCCGTTTGAGCCGAGAATGCCTATAAATTCAGCCCCCTTAATTTCCATGGTAATATCATGGAGTGCACGAGTGCCATCAGGGTAATTGAACAATCGTATTGATACGGACAATCTTATTGCATCTTCCATACAACAGTTGTCATTCCTGCGAAGGCAGGAATCCAGACTGTCGGACAATCTTATTGCATCTTCCATACAACCCCCACAACGATAACAAGCAGGATAGAGAATATAACCTGAACGGCATTGAAAGGCTTGTGCTTCAACATGGGGATATTGCCGTCATAACCCCTTTGAATCATTGCTGTTGTAATATGCTGGCTATGATCAAATGCCTTAAGGATAAGAGAACCTGTAAGGGTACCAAATGATTCCATCCCACGCCTTATGCTGGAATAGCCAAGCCGATTTTTCTGAGCATGATAGATAACCATTGCATCCTCAAGGAGAACAAAAATATACCGGTAGGCAAGCATGAGTATCTCTACAAAGCCCTTTGGCATCCTCATCCATGAAAGGGCTGCCATAAATTCTGTAAATGGCATTGAAAATCCCAGCACAATCATTATTGAAACTGCCCCAATAATCCTGCTGGCAATTTGCAAGCCATTCATAAGCCCATCGGTATATCCTGTTATTGTAATACCCCACACCTTTACGGAAAACATGACCTCTCCTCCGCAAGATATGAATTTAAGCAATATTATCATACAGGCAATAAAAAGAGGTTCTGAAAATCTAAGGACAAAGACCTTCAAGGGTATCCGCATCTTCATGCAGAGAAGCAGACAAAGGATTGTTACAAACAATGGAAAGACAAAACCCTCATAGCTCAGGACCATTGCAAGAATGGCAAGACTGACGCCAAGTTTTACCCTGGCGTCAATCTGTGAAAGCATGTGGTCTTTTTTGAAATATTCTGAAAATAACTCCATAATCCTTACACCCGTTGTTCCTCTCCGTTAGTTTTTGGTGATTTTTCGCTCATTAGCACCCTCCAGCAATATCCACCAATAAACCCTCCAACCGTACCTGCAAGGAGAAAAACAAAGAGAAGCAAGTCCCCCTGATCAGTATTAATCAATGGCTCTCTTGCTGCTCTGCCATGCTCTTGTGCATATTTTTCAACAACTGATTCATCGACACCTGGCCATTTTGATTCCTCTGCAAATGCAGGGGTAAAGGATAACAAAAGCAAGAGAGCCAACAAAAGTGTAGCTACATTCTGTTTTCTGCCTTCAGCCTTCAGCCTTCTGCCTTCTGCCTCTTTCACCACCCCCATCTTTACAAGCAGCTCTGGACGCTTTTTGTAAAGCAACACAATCATGCCTGCGGTCATGGCACCTTCAAGGATTCCAAGTGGAAGTTGTGTCGGTATGAAGGCAGCGAGTATCTTCCAGAAAAGGGGCATGAATGGTGAATCCCCCCTTATACCTGAGGTAAGCTCAACAGATGTCGTCAGATATGTTGCCCAGTCTGCCAGCAAACCTGCCATAAAGCCTGCAATCCAAAGATTAGCCTTTAACGCCCTCAATCCTTTGAAGATAAGGTATCCTGCAAATGAACCCACAACTCCCATAGAGACAATATCTGCACCCCATGTACTCAATCCACCGTGTGCAAGAAATAGTGCCTGAATGAGCAGTGCCGCAGCAGCAATCACCACACTGATAAAAGGTCCAACAAGTATCCCTGATATGGCTGTCCCGCACGGATGAGAGCATGTGCCTGCGGTCGGCACAGGTATGGGCATGCAGGAGATAATGAAAACAATCGCTGCCATTAGTCCTACGAGTGCCTTAAATGATGGGTCAATACTTGACAATTTCTTCATCCTATACAACCCAAATGCCACAAATGGAATGGCAATAGCAAACCAGAAGGCTGCCCAATTAAGTGGCAGTATCCCCTCTGAAATGTGCATGGCATGAGCATCAGTGGTAAGCAATAACCAACAAAATAAACTAACACCTAATGTTACAAACCGTTGCATTTTACGCCTCCTCCGTCATTTTTAATAACGCATTCACAATAGCCACCGCCACCGAGCTACCGCCCTTTCTACCAAGTGAGGTGATAAATGGATATTTCATATGCAAAAGCACTTCCTTTGATTCAACAGCCTTGACAAAACCAACAGGTACACCAATAACAAGCTCAGGTTTGAAATCAGTCCCGATCAATTTCATTGCCTTATAAAGTGCGGTGGGTGCATTACCAATAGCCACAATGCCGATATTCTCCCTTGACCCCAGCTCAATGGCAATCTCGCAGCGTGTTTTTTCTGATGCACGGGATTCTTCTTTTACCTCAGGCTCTGACAGACGGCATATCACCCTGCCGCCATATTTTTCAAGAAGTCCCTTATTTATGCCTGCCTTCACCATCTCCACATCAACAAGGATATTCATCCCGCTTTTTATCGCCCTTATCCCTGCCTCAACCGCCTCCGGGTGGAAACGCATATTTCCGGCAAATTCAAAATCACCTGTGGCATGGATAACCCTTTTGACAATCGGCAATTCAATGTTTCTGAAGTTTGTTTCGCCCAGATCCTCAGTGATTATTTCAAAACTCCTTATCTCTATTTCATGAGGCTTGTATATCTTCACCGGCTTAATATTCTTCATAGCTCTTTCAAGGACAACCTTAGCAAGGTTTTCATGTACACCGAGTGGCTCTGTCAGGATAAACTCAACATCAGGATATTTTCTCTGTGCCTCACCAATCATCTCCGCAATATCTTCCTCAAAATGTCGCCCTCTATAGAGAAAGTAAGGGTGAATGATTATTTTTTTTGCCCCTTTTGAAATACAGGCAGAAATAGCATCAAAAAAATCAGGCTTCACAAATTGCAAAAATCCTATTTCCACCATGGGAATATTTCCTAATTCCTTTACCATTTCTGCCATTTGCTTGAGTGTTTTATTTGCCTCTGTAAGCCTTGAGCCATGCCCTAACAGGATTATTGCTTCCATTTTAATTCTCCCTCCATCATCATATTGCCTAATATTCAATCCCTTTTCTGCTCTGAATTCCCATGTCATACGGATGTTTTATCATTTGTATCTCGCTTGCCAAATCTGCCTTGTCAATAATTTTTTGAGGCACACCCCTGCCGGTCAGAACTAATTCCAAACCCTCTGGTTTAGCCTCCAACACCTCCAACACCTCTTCTTCTCTCAAAAACCCATCACGCATGGAAATGTTTATTTCATCCAATATGAGCAGGTCATACTTATTCTCGCCGTAGAGTTTCTTGATAAACCCCAATCCATCAAGGCATTCCTTGCGTGTATTCTCAAAGGTTACATCCTTGAAAAAATGTGGATGTTTTTTGGCAAAGCCGAAGATGTCTACACCAAGTTTTGCTAAAATCACATGTTCAGTGTCCCCCCATCTTTCTGGTTCTTTATGGAAATAGATATAGCCAACTCGAAGGTTATGCCCTCTTGCCCGTACCGCAAGCCCAATTGCAGCCGTCGTTTTGCCCTTGCCATTGCCGGTATAAACATGGATTAATCCTTTCATGGTACTCCTTCGGGATGACATTGCAAACAAAAGCCCCAATCCTTCGCCAAGAAGATTTGGGGCTATATTTTTCCCTTTATTTCTTCCCTTGTCAACGAAGGTACTTATCAAAGCAAGTAGTCGACCGGACTTAAGAAGTTTCCCCTTCCATTACCGTTGCGTGACAGTGCCTGAATCTCACAGGACTTCCTCTACTTACCCGAATATTAATTAAATTGGTAACTACTCAGCTATTGTTATTTCAAACACATTTTGAATCAGCCAACTATTCAAAGGGTGTAAGCAAGGCAAAAGGGAAAGGGAAGAGATTAAAGGGAAAATGGAAAAAGCTGGAAAAAGGGAAAAAAGAAACATAATTCTCTCTCTTTTTTCCCCTTTTTTCTTATTTACACCTGAGTAGTTACAATTGGCATCGAGATAAGATACCCGA
>JAZDHC010000149.1:0-15260 GCA_043806395.1 Candidatus Desantisiibacteriota bacterium
ACCTTTGTTTGAAAGCTTGCGGTTAGTTGAGAGTGCAATATTCCCCCTTAGAAAAGGGGGTTAGGGGGTTGTATTCTGTAGATGATGTCTCCTTGCCCGAAAGGAATCATATGAAAAACGATGAAAGTGAACCGTCCCCAAATTGTGCCATTGTTAAGCACAATCATGTTCTTTCTCATAAAAGATAACCCCAACCCTTTTTATATGGTCAACAATATCAGGATTGCTTATCTGCTCAAAAATCGAAAGATCAAAAGAATATGGCAAAAACAAATCATCCAGATCCCTGCTTATTTTACTAATCACCAAACGGTTTAGACCGCTGCCTTTTAAGGTAATGTCAATATCTGAACCGTTCTTAAAACTGCCCTTTGCTCGTGAACCGTAAAGTATGACTTCCTCTACCTGTGGATAGTTGACAAAAACGCTTTTTATTTGCTCTATTATTTTTTCTTTGAGCCCAAATTTCATATTTAATCTTGCCATTTTTCTTCTAATTCTGTGAGTTTCTTTTGTAATTCTATGAATTCCCAATAATAGCTGTTAAGAATATCTGTCACAATTTCTTCAGCTGTATCTTCATTATATGTATGTGAGGTTAATGTTCTGTCTTGTATCATTTTCATCCAGATTTCGCCATCTTCAATAAGACCCCGCTTAACAGCTAATCGTATAGCATCCCTGCTTCCCTGAATGTTCGTTTCACCCTGACTTTCGTAAAAATCTTTGATGGTATTCCATGCTAATTCATAATTATACTCAAAGCACTGTATGATTCCTTGTTTTTCAAGTTCGTTTAGTTTATCATGTTTTATAAATTTAGAGAGTTGCCCAAGAGCTTTATTGTAATTTGCTTTCCGTTGTACCCATCTCTGATCCTTATTTTCCATAGTTATTGATTCTCCTGTTAATTACTTTACCACCAATATCTTCCGTTTCATCCCTTTTGTTTGATCCTTAACCCTGACCACGCAAATGTATCCGCCATTACCAACCACATCCCCATACCCATTTTTGCCATCCCATTCTACCCGTTGAGTACCAGCCTTATCAGAAGGCTGATCCAAGTTTCGCACAAACTCACCGAACAGGTTATATATCCGTATTTCCACATCCATTGGGTTATCCAGGTAATACTCAATATAAGTAACCCCATCTATATCCGGGCTAAAGGGATTGGGAAAGTTTATCACATCACTAAACGAGGCAGGGGTAACGAAAAGAGGGGAGGACATTATTGGTCCAGGATTGCCGCTTTTATCAACACAGGCATAGTCAATGGTATGCACCCCCTCTGTGCCTACACTAAAGGGGCCGATGTATGTTGTCCATGTTCCGTTATCTATTCGGTATTTCAGGTCAAACCCCTCTTCATTTATCAGGCTGATTGGTGTTCTCGGCTTGACAATAACCTCGTTTTGCTTGATAAAGCCGTCCTTGCCAGGGATTATTTCCGGCACATTTGAGACAATGCGGATATTTACGGTTTTGATGTCATAAGCTGTCCCATCTACCTGTCGGTATTTAACCTGCACCGTAACCGTGCCTGTACTTGTTCCGGATTTGAGGCTTATCGTTGCTGAGCCTAAGGGATTGGTGTAGACATTAGGATCTTCAAGCAGAACAGCGTTCCCTGCGATAATACTAAATTCAATACGACCACCAACACATGGCTTAATGGTTGCAATCTCAGCTAATTTGGCAATAACCGTAGCTGTTCCACCCAACAAGATAACCTGTGGAAATGCCTCTGCTTCTAATCGATAGGCTGTGATGCGTACCTGACTGTCACCCTCCTTAGCCTCCTTTGCTGAATCGGTAAAGTTTCCTGATGTAATCAGACATGGCCAGGCTACAAATTTCTGCTCTTGCTCTTGAGGTTTAACCGTAATCTGTATCTGCATGGATTCGCCATTGAGCAGGCAATCACTTACAGTTTGTGGGATTAAATCTATCACCTGACCGTAAGACTCGGTCTTCCACACTTTCTTGTTAGAGCACTGGGGCACACTGGGTGGTGACATGAATGTAAAACCACCTGGAATAATAATCTGTATTTTGTTAATCATGGCAGAATTGTTGTTAATAATCTTACAATCCATTATTCGGGTCGTATTGGCATAAACCTCATGAGGATTAATCGAGAAATAGCAGCCCATAGTCAGAACTTCAATCCCATTGGAGGTACCAACGACATTTTCTTTAGGGTCACTAATCTGGATAGCTGTTATTTCTTGCTTTGTTAATACGATAACCAAGTTAGTAATAAGTATACCTGCCGTAAAAGTAGCGGCATAGTTGTAATACTCAGGATTACCATTAGGACCGGTATACGACAGAATCTTCTTACCATCATAGCTGACCGCAGTATTGCCATAACTATCCTTAGCAATAATATTAGAGATATTAAAGGAATTACCTACAGTAACAGGTGAGGGCACAGAAATATCAAATAGGACAGCCTTGTTTGGCTTAATTGTTATGAATGAGGATGTTCCACGAACATTGCCATCAGTAACAGAAATACTTAAGGTTTGCGTGGCATTGGTAAGATTGAATCCCTTAATAGTGGACACACCGTAGTTAAATATTTCATTATCATGTAATGGTCTGTCAGGCATAGTTCCATCCGGTGATGCGGTTGCGTTCCAGATCCACCAAAGATGATGCCTGTCTGTATAGCTTGAGACCTCATTGCCAAACTCATCCATGGTTTTGACGATTATAGAAAATGCCTCACCAGCGGTCTCAATATTATCATGCTCGGTGATAACCTGAAACACCTTCGGAGCAGCCCCTCTGACCTCAATCTCCATTGAATCACCAAATATTCCACCATATTCTACATGAATCCTGACCTTTTCTGCCTTATAAAGGGTTGTTCTCAGAACATTCGTGGCAATACCCTTGTCAAAGTTAACCACATTGGTATAGCTTGAGGTACCCTTGAGTGAGCCGGTACCTGGACCGCTGTAGTTAAGAAACCTATCGTCTTTATAGCTTTTGGCTGCATTGCCATAATTATCCTTAGCTATGATACTGGTAATATTAAATGGTTCGCCAGCCGTAACATAGGGTAGGGTAGTTATCGCAAAGCTTGAGGGTGTGCCTGACTCAACGATTATTGGTTTTGAACGGCCCTCGATGCTACCATCCCGAGCAATAATGGTTGGCAGCTCATCAGCATTAACTAATTTAAACCAACTCGCCACTGCTATGCCGGCAGTAAATGTATAAGTACCGTCCTGTGCAATGGTGGGAAGGCTGTCGTTAGCTGAACGGTGGGCATCACACTCCCATCTGATACGATGGCTGCCAGTATAACTTGGATCCAGATTATCACGAACATCCAGAACACGAATAGTAACCAAAAAGAGTTGCCCTGCGGTTTCTGTGCCGTTATGGCTGGTAACAATTTCAAACCTGCTGGTTAATGAGGGTTTAATCTCTATCATAGCAGACTCACCGCTAAGTGCCCCCTCTTGAACCCGAATGGCAACGGTCTCTGCCTTGACCAAGGTAGTCCACAGCTTGCCTGTAGACTCGCCTTGATCAAAAAGTACTGAATTGGTATAGCTCGGTGTACCGCTTGTTGGGCTGTTGCCGGGTCCAGTGTAGGTTATGGTTTTATTCCCTTGATAATCCTGAGCCGTATTCCCACAAATATCCTGAACAGTGATTTTGTTTATCTCAAACATTTGATCAACTGTGACAGAACCAGGAGCGACTATCCATAAAGTGGTTGGTGTGCCTGCCTTAACCATAATTTGTCCACAGGTGCCGGTGATGGTTGATTCTGTAACCGTAATGGTTGCCACATCTCTTGCCCGGGTAAGCCTGAAGCCGTTTACCTCTACCCTGCCTTGATTGAATATTTGCAGCCCATCATCTGGTTTTGCCGGCAGGATACCAGTAGGCGAACTGGTAGCAATTAATCCCCAGCGAAGATCCTTATTGCCGACATAATTAGTGTCAACATTGCCATAACCATCTCTGGCTGTTAAGGTAACAGAAAAGGTTGCACCAGCGACTTCAGCTTGATTGTGCTGGGTGGACATCTCGAAATGGGTAACACCTGTCGGCACAACCACAATTTGACTGCTTGTACCCCTTATAATTCCATCACTTGCAGCAATAATTGGTGTTTCATGAGCATTGAACAAGATAATGTCGCTGACCGTAGCAGAACCATTGATAAAGAATTGCTTGCCGTCTTGTGGTAGTCTTGCTTGAGTATTATTGGGTAATACTGTCCATGTAAGTTCCGGATTACCCCCATAGCCTGAGGCAAAATTGCCAAAGATATCACTGGCAACAATGTTTATCCAAAAAGATACCCCGGCTTTTTCTGTGCCATCGTTCTGTGTTCTCAAGCTAAAAATAGTGGCACCACCAGCCTTAACTGTAATTGTCCCTGACTGACCCTGTATTTTTTCATCATCATCATCGATCCGAATACTACATGTCCCGGCACGGATGAGGGTAGTTTTTAGATCTGTGGTTGATAAGCCATCGGAAAAATAAACCTGCGTGGTAAATCTTGGGGTGCCGAGAACAGGCCCGCAGAGGGGTCCGCTGTATTGCAGAATCTTTAGCCCCTTATATGCTGTAGCAATATTTCCGCAGTAGTCATAGGCAACAATGGATTCTAAGGAAAATGACTGCCCCGCATCAACCGTTGATGGAGCAATGACTTGAAGGATTGCGGCTTCACCCGGCTTGACAGTAATTGGAGAAGATTCGCCGGAAATGGTTGATTTGGCAATGATGATGGGTATCTCATCTGCCTTGGTCAGGGTAAAGCCATCAATCGTAGCAATGCCATGAGTAAATGTAGCCGGTTTACTGGGAGGAGGTTGGTACATGCTATTTGCTGTCCATTTCCATTCAATAGGATAAGAGTCACTGAAATTGGTCAGTGTATTTTTATAAACATCCTGACAGGTGAGGATAACCTTGAATGTCCTATTGGCTTTTTCAATATTGTTATGTTCGGTTGAAACCTTAAACTTTGTGGCAGTTCCTGGGTTAACCGTTATACTGCCTGATATGCCGGAAAACATGCTATCAGTTACACTGATAACAGGCATTTCATTGGCATTGGTCAAGATAAAACCAGGGATAGTGGTTGTCCCATTCATAAATGTCCGAATACCATCCGGAAGCTTAGTAGAAGGACTGGTGCTTGTCCATGTGCAGGCAATTGGGTAATCCCCATCATAACCTGTAGCTAAGTTGCCATAGGCATCCCTTGCCCTGATAGTGATAGAAAATTGGATGCCAGCCTGTTCTATTTGGTTATTTCCAGTGGTTACCTCAAAGTGGTGTGGTGTGCCGGGGGTAACTGTAATGGTGCCTGAGTCTTTATTAACAACAATACCTGGTGCCTCAATATGAATATGGGTATCCTCAACTCTGTACAGGGTCACCCTGAGGGGTAGGGGTAAATTAGCTTTGCCCTGGTCAAAGGTTACAGGGTTTGGATACTTAGGACTGCCGATTATGGAACCATTGCCAGGACCAGAATAATTTAGCGTCGTACGCTCAGAATAACCTGTTGCCACATTACCGCACCAATCGCAAGCATGAAGATACGACAAAAAAAAGGGTGTCCCGGCCGTGACTGTTGATGAGGCTGCGAACTTGAATTGGGTGGCTGTGCCAGGATTCACTGTGATAGTGGTGGATATACCGCTAATAGTCCCATACGAAGCAGAAAGGGTACATGTGCCTGCATTTGGCAGGGTAGAACCTGTGGCAATCGCTATCCCTTTATCAAATGTTAGGTTGGCATTTGGATTGCTTGGAGCAAATCCATCTGGCGAATTAGCTGCATTATTCCACGACCAAATAATAGGACAGCTGCCAGCATAGCTGGTATCCGTACCACCGCCTGTCTCCCTTGCCACCAGCGTTACAGAAAAATCTTTGCCCGCTATCTCTATATTAGCATTCTGGGTTACAATGGAAAAATAACTCGCACCCTGAGCAACATTTACAAAAGAAAAGGCAGCCAGCGATAAAATACATATTTCTGAAATAATCAGCCTGTGAATCATGGTCATGGGACATCCTCGTCTGTGGTAGTGGTAATTCTTGTGATCGCCCTTCTTATGAATGCAAATGCAGTACAATTATAGTTTACAGCCACGAGCCATTCTCGTGCAAGTTGCAGTGGATCAATTGCTTTGCGTAGTGATAGCGACTACTTTATCTGGCACACAACTTAATTATATTACACTTGGATTAATTTGTCAAGAAAAAATTTGGCATGGTTCAAATCAGGGTAATACATTTTTTCGCAATGTCCCCTGCTGGCTGGGGTTAGAGGGTGTAAATTTCCTGTAGGATATGGGATTCACTGAATAGTTACTCAAAGATTATCGGCATGGTTCAAAATTGTTCACCGCAGGGTCACAGATGATACAGAGAAGAACAACCCCCTAACCCCCTTTTTTAAGGGGGAATTAGGGAAACATAGATACTTGCTTGCTCAATTTGTTACCCTGATTTGAACCATGCCCTTAAATTCATATCCAACCATGGTGCAGGACACTATCCTAATTCCTTCTGCAACAATTGCATATCTATCCATGCATCCCTTTTCAAGGCAGGCTGATAAAGCAATGCTGCCGGATGGTAGGTGGGTAAGAGTTTAATGCCTTGATAATCAAAGAGTTTACCCCGCAGGATACTTATTCCTTCTGTTCTTCCAAGCAGCGTTTTAGTAGCAAAATTTCCCAAGCACAGGATAATCTTTGGCTTAATAGCCTTAATCTGGCTAATAAGGTATGGATTACATGCCTCAATCTCATCATGATGCGGCTCTCTGTTGTTTTCCGGACGGCATTTTACGACATTGGTAATATAGACATCTTCTCTTTCTATATTGATGGCAGCAAGCATTTTGGTCAATAGCTGTCCTGCAGCACCAACAAACGGCTGACCTTGTATATCCTCTTGTTCCCCTGGTGCCTCTCCAATAATCATTAATCTTGCCTTAGTGTCACCTGTACCCAGAACAATATTTTTTCGATGTTGTGACAGTTGGCATTTTTTGCAACCCTGAATTGTTTCCTCAATTCTCTCCAATGTCCCTTCCTTCTTCCTGCCAATTGCCAACTGCCGACTGATTTTGGGCAATGGTATCCTTGCCCCTGTCTCCTGCTCAATATATTTTCTGGTTAACTTGAGTAATTGAAAATATTCCTGCTGTACGGCAAGCATGTTTATTGTGTCTCCATGTTATTGTTCCCGAAATATCTTCCCTATATCTTCGGCTGCCTTTTTTAATGATTCCCTTGTAGTTAGCTTCTGCAGCAATACATTCTGAACACATCCCTGCATAACCCGAGATATTTCTGAATAATGTGCAGTATTCGGGCGAGACTGAAATTGCATAAAGGCAGGGTAAAACTCAGAGATAGGCATATTTCCCTTGATTTGAGGGTCATTGTAAAGCCCCATTCTGGACGGATTCTTATTTATGAAAATTGCTCGTTTTTTCTGAACGGATTCAGATGTTAAAAATTCCACCAACAACCATGCCTCTTCTTCGTGTATAGAATGTTTATTCATAGCCAGTACCTCGGATTGCAAGCAAGAGGCACTCTGCTTTTCCGTATCATTAAAACAAGGCATGGGGGCAATGCCTATTTTGTCCCTCAGAGAAGGGTTGTTAAATATGGATGCACCACAATGCGACCATCCTCTTAAAAAGATAGCCTTGCCAGAGATAAAGGTATTAACAGATGATTGTTCATCCATGGTTATTACAGATTGGGGCGAGATATGATGTTTATTTATCAGATCACTCATCATCTGGAGGGATTCTCTTCCCCAGAGGGAATCAACAAGCACCTCAGATCCATTTACGAGGATGCCATTATTTCCCCACAAAAACTCTAAAAAGGTACATGACAAATCCTCCCCAGCCTTTCCTGGCCAGATAAAGCCATAACACCCCTCTTTTGAACTAATGGCATTTGCTTGAAGAATTAATTCATTAAAGGTCTTTGGCGGGGTTGAAAAACCATGCTTTTTCAACAAATCCTTTCGATAATAAAGAACACCCCCATCTACTGACCAGGGAATGGCACAGATGCCTCGTTGATAGACACATCCTTCTATTGCCCCGGGAAAGAATGCGTTCTTATCCTTAAAGTACCAATCCATAAAAGAAAACCAATCTGCTTTTGCAACAAGCCGAGGAAACAGCATAAGATCCAGACAAAAAACATCTGGCGGCTCATGAAGTTTTTGTTCAAACACATTTTGAATATAGTAGTTATATTGCAGCTCAGGATTGGATGGTAACTCTTGCAGAACAACGGCAATAGAGGGATTCTTAGCCTCAAACTCCTTGACAAGGTCATTTAATACCCTTGTTTCCACAGCAGATACCTTGCCATAAGCAAAAACAATGCTTGTCTTCTCAGGATGTTTTCCACACCCAAATAAAAATATTAATCCGAATAAGGTGATAAATAGCAGGATTCGTTTCATGAAGGATATATCCTCCTTAAGTTTTGCTATATTATATCAGGCTTAAGCTTGATAGTCAACAAAAAAAGTGAAGGCAGGTATAATTATTCATTTGACAAAACATAGAAACTTGTGTTATCATAAGAGATGTTTTTCATGCTGAATTAAATGGAGGAAAATCCCACATGTTTTTATCAACCACCCATAACCTTAAATCCCCTTCCAATCCTAATCCTTGCTTTGTGCCTTTGTGCCTTTGTGCCTTTGTGCTTTTTTGTGCCTTTGTTCCTTCCTTTGCAAAGGCAGCACCCAAGGACCTGCCTGAAAAGGAATTATTTGAACTTTCATCGAAATTATTCACAGAGGAAAAGGATAACACAGAGGCATTAAATTCTTTTAATTTTTTCCTTGAACGCTTTGCCAATAGCAAACGGGCTGATAAGGCTCAGTTTATGATTGGTGAGTGCTTGTTTGAAAACAATAAGGAGATCCTGAGGTCGCAGGGGTTGAAGAAAAATATGTTTTCTCCTGCCATTGCGGCATATCAAAGGCTTCTCGATAAATACCCAAAAAGTAGTTTAACGGATGATGCCTTCTTAAGGATTGGTGAATGTTCTTATAATCAACAAAATTATAGCGATGCTATCTTCTGGTTTCGCAACCTGATAAAAAAATATCCAAGAAGCTACCTTAGGGGCGAGGCATTGGTGGGATTGGGGCAATGCTATCTGGCTCAAGGGAATTGGGCAGAGGCAAGCCTGACATATCAAGAATTGGTTGCCAACCACCCTGCGTATCAGAGGCAGTCAAATATTATTTATGCACAAGGGCTTATAGCTTATCATGAAGAAAAATACGAAGAGGCTCTAAAGTTATTTGACCAGACAAAAACACCTGAATCCATTTATTATGCGGGGAAATGTCTCCAAATGCTTAAAAGACCACTGCTTGCTATTGGTAAATATAAAAAACTCGTTGAAAATTATCCAGAAAGTATGTTTATGGGCAGTGCCTATTATTTGATTGGTGAAATGTTTTATGCCTGTGGCGATTTCAACTCGGCATTAACAAAATATCAGGAGTTTATGACTCATTATCCTGAAAGTGAATTAGTTGTTTATGCCAAATATAAGATTGGCTGTATTAAACTCAAGCAAAAAAACTTTGTTGAGGCAGTAGAGATATTTAAGAGATTGATCACTGATTATCCTCAATGTGAATTGCTTTCGGATTCTCAATACCTGATTGGTGAGGCTCAATTGCGGCTTGGTGAGTATTCCAATGCCTCCTTTTCCTTTGGGGCTGTGGTCTCAAATTATCCAACAAGTCAGGTTATCCCTGATGCCCTGTACAAGATTGGCTGGTGTTATTATCATTTGAAAGACTATCAGCTCGCTATCTCTATGTATCAAAAATTGATTAGCCAATACCCAAAACACCCATTATTGCCAACAGCAAATCTCTTTTTGGGTAATTGTTTTTACGAATTGAAAAACTATGATCAGGCGGTTGCCTGTTATCAGGAAATATTGAATCAATCATACCAGAAAGACCTTCACGAGATGTCCCTGTATCTTATCAACCGAGCTTATTATGACCAGGGGAATTATGCTCAGATTATCACTGGATACCACTATGTCTTAAATAATTTTCCCCCAAGTGTCAGCAAATGGCGTGCCTTAGCCTACCTGTATATTGGTGAGGCATACTATCAACATCGTTTTTATGATGAGGCAAAGTCCATATATGAGCTGATTATCAAGAATTATCCCCTTACCAGAGCTGCCTATTATGCCAGAGATGGATTGGTCTGGTATCATCTGCAAAAGGGTCAGTATGATGCGGCAAATAAACTTCTTCAGCAAATAGCACAACTTGAACCCACAAAGCCAAAGGGAGAAAAGGGTGAGAAAACAAAAAAAACAGAGAATACAGATTTAAGTATCAGCCGTCAGTATGAAATAGGCAATGGGCTCTTTAATCAGCAAAAGTATGAACAGGCATTAGAGATATACGAGAATCTTATTAAGACATACCCCCAGCATAAGCTCATGCCTGATGCCCTGTATCAAAGCGGGCTTTGTTATTATAGATTAGAATACTATAGTCAGGCAATTGATGCCTGGAAAAAATTAATAGAGATTTATCCTACACATTCTATGGCTGTGGAGTCAATTTATAAGATTGCTGATACCTATTTTCGGTCACAGGATTATGAAAAAGCTATTACCAATTATCAAAGAATCATTGATGAGTATTCTCAGTCACCAGGGATTAAGGAGGCATACCTACGCATTGGGCAGTGCTATTATAATCAGGAAAATGATGATAAAGCCATCGAATGTTTTCAGAATATTATCAATAAATATCCTGATGACCCCAAAAGCAGTGATGCCCTTGAGGCAATTGAAACAGTCTTGTATCGCAAGGAAAAGAATCTGTTAGATAAACAGGGAACAGGTCAGGATGCAGAGAAAAAGATTAATCAGATAATTATTGAGATGCTCAAGGGGTTCCTGTCTAAATACCCTCAAAGCAAGCTGGCTCCTGAGATACAGTTCCATCTGGCTAAAAAGTATTATGCCATAGGAAGCTATCAGATGGCTCTGATAGAGCTTCAGAAGATGTCTACCTTGTATGCTGACAGCAAGTTTGTGCCAGAGGCTCAATATTATATTGGGGAGACTTATTATGAAATGGAAAACTATGAAGAGGCAATATTGGTCTATAAAAGGTTTCTTCAGAATTTTCCCGGCAATGAGTCAACCCCTGCCGTTCTTTTCCATCTTGGCACTGCTCTCTATAACCTGAAACAATATGATGAGGCAATCAACAGCTATCAAAGATTATGTTCAGATTTTCCTGATACTGAATTCGTAGCTCCAGCCCTTTTCAATGCTGGCTTGTGCTATAAAAAGACAAGTAAATTAAGTGAGGCAGCTGCGGTTTATGCTAAGTTCACGGAGCAGTATCCAAAAGATAAAATGGTAAATGATGCCTTGTTAGAATTGGTGGCTATCTATAAGGACCAGTTCCGTTACAATCTGGCAATTCCTGCCATAAATGATCTCCTGACAAAGCTTGACCCAAAGGATGAATCAAGGTTAGAGATAGTTTATAGCCTGTCTGAATGTTATACAGAGATGGATGATGAAAAATCAGCCCTTGACCAGTACCTGAAGCTAAGGGATATGACCCCGACAAACAATGTCTTTCGCTTAAGGGCTCTGGCAAAGTTGGGTGAAATATATGAAAACAAAAAGGAGTGGCTGAAGGCTATAGATATTTATAAGGATATTGCCCAGAATACGGACAGGGAGGATTGGCGGACAGCGGTTAAGGAAAGGATAGAGGTTATTAGTGAGGGGATGAAGAAGAAATAGGTGAAAATTGAGGGATGAGAGGATAGGATAGATAAAGATGTCCTTTCAAGGAGGTAATGAAATAATGAGATTTAAGGCAATTGAACAATTGACAAATGATCAAGAGCAGATGCAAGAGATTTACGAGTATCTTCGTAGTGCAAAAAATGAACTATTTAATGACAATACACCAACAAGTGCCAGAATATTAGCATGGGATTTGAGGACAACGGAGCAACATCTTAATGAATTATGTGAAAAAATGTTGCAAGATAGAGATCATTATCCATATGTTAACATGATTCATTTTGCGGATAGAAAGTTTTATAGATATATTGGAAATGGAGATTAATTGATGGAAACGAAGGATTTCTTTGTAGGATATGATTTTTTTTCTAAACTTCGAGATGGTCAGGCAAAACAAAGAGAATATGAAGAGGCAATAAAACAGGCAGTTGAAATGCAAAACAGAAATGAAGGTCAGAAGTTCAGGTTTATTCAAAAAAGACCAACGCACATTGATAAATTAAGAGGAGAACCGATCTTTGAAGATGTGATTAAAACTATAAGGGAATGTGATACAGCAATCTTTGATTTGACATCTCGAACATCAGTTTATGGGTACAATTTGAATGTTATTTTCGAGTTGGGTGCCGCCTTTACTTCACATCTATCAGGTGCTCTACCTAAGTATGTTGCTTATTTCTATCATAATCAAACAAGTAAAGATAGATATGAGGTAGAAGATTGTATTACAAAGGATATTAGTGATTTAAGCTTAGCGGATACAGATAAAAATGGTTCTATAAAGTATGCAGGCATTTTACATGTGTATGAAGATTATGAGGAACTGACTGAAAGGTTAAGCGAGGTTTTAATTCAAAGAGGTGTTAAATAATTGGCTGGAATGGAAGCTGTGGCAAACAGTTTTAAGATATGCAATTATTATAGGAGGTAGGAAAAAATGTCATTTAACATTCTTGACACATTGAAGGAAAGCCCAACTATGGCTGTCCTGCTGTTTTGTTCGCTTTTGGTTATTACCTTTGCTTTGGAGAGGTGGTGGTTTTATTTGAGGATAGGGCTAAACTCGAATAAGTTTATGAAGGCAATTGAAGACTATCTGAGAAGGGGAAAGTTAGAAGATGCCTTGACCTTTTGTGAAAAGAAAAAACGCAGCCCGATAGCGGCAATTATCCTTACAGGTCTGGAAAACAAGGAAATGGATGTATTGCTTTTAGAAGAGGCAATGTATAATACTCGATTGGAAAAAACAGGTGAGATGGAGCGATTCCTGGGGATATTAGGTACCATGGGGAATCTTGGTCCATTGATAGGTTTGCTTGGTACAGTGGTAGGTATTATGCGTGCCTTCCGTGATCTTGCTGCCTCTGGTTCAGGTGGACCAGCGGTTGTTGCTGCAGGTATTGCCGAAGCATTAATCGCTACAGCCATGGGATTGATTGTGGCTATAGTCGCTGTCTTGTGCTATAATTACTTTACGAAAAGGATGAAAGACATCTCTACAGATATGGATATTTGTACTCGGAAGTTTTTGATACTGCTGAGTACGATTAAGTAGGAAATGGAGAAATTAAAATGCCAGAAATATCAAGATTTTATGGGATTATAGTATCCATGTTTTATGACGAACATAATCCGCCTCATTTCCATGCCCGTTATGGTGAATATAAAATTGCAATTGATGTTAATTCATTGCAAATTCTGGAGGGAAAATTTCCGCCAAGAGCTTTAGGTTTAATTATGGAATGGGCATCTTTATATAAAAATGAGTTATTAAAAGATTGGGAGATTACAGCTCAAAATCTTCCACCTGGAAAAATAGAACCATTAAAATAAAAAGGAGGCTATGATGCTTTTAGATATAACGGTGGCAGAATATCTGGAAGATTACAAGATAAAACTTACATTTGAAAATGGAAAAACTGGGATTGTAGATTTTTGTACATACTTAAAAAAAGGTGGTGTTTTTGAGAAATTTAAGAATATTAAATTTTTTAAATCATTTCAGCTTGATAAGGAAATCGGTAATCTTACATGGAATAAAGAAATAGATATAGCACCTGAAACTCTTTACTGCGTGGCAACCCATACTCCTTTACCGGAATGGATGGAAAGAGGAAGTTAGCGCGAGTAAAAGGAGATAACCAATGTTTGGAGTTAAAAAATCGCCCTTCAGGACACTTGGGGAACAGGAGATGACGACTGAGCCAAATCTTACCCCATTGATAGATGTTTGTCTGGTATTGGTCATCATCTTTATGGTTACAGCACCAATGGTCATGCAAGCCGGGATTAAGATTCTGGAATCTCAGGCTGGAGCAAGTGCCGGAAAAAGTGCAGCAGAGGAGAATATTGAGGTTATCCTGACTGAGGATAACAAGGTTAAGGTAAATGGACAAGAAGTAGTCTGGGAGGATTTTCCGCTCAGGATGCGGCAGGAGATATTCAAGAGCAGGGACAAGCTTGTGTTTGTAACAGCAGATGATAAAAATCGGGTGGGCAAGGTTGTAGAAATACTCGATATATCCAAACAACAGGGAGCCAAAAAGGTGGCTATTATTAGTAAGCCAGAGAGAGTTGAGAGTTGAGAGTTGGGAGTTGAGAGTTGAGAGTTGAGAGTTGAGAGTTGGGGAGTTGAGAGTTGAGAGTTGAGAGTTGAGAGTTGGGAGTTGAGAGTTGGGGAGTTGAGAGTTGGGAGTTGGGGAGTTGAGAGTTGGGGAGTTGAGAGTTGAGAGTTGAGAGTTGAGAGTTGAGAGTTGAGAGTTGAGAGTTGAGAGTTGGGAGTTGAGAGTTGAGAGTTGACAACTGACAAATGAGGTAACTATAATGATTCGAAGATCACAATCCAACAAAGGAATGATTGTCAAGGTAAATGTTTTACCATTAGTTGATGTTTGCCTTGTGCTGGTTATTATTTTTATGATTACAGCACCCTTGATGCAGCAGCCTGTTATGGAGGTAAAGTTGCCCAAGGCAGTTACTGTTGAGGGTGAAGAAAAGGAAAATATTACCGTTACCATTGCTATGAATGGGCAGATAGCTGTGAACGAAAAGACCACGACATGGGGAAAATTACCCGCAGAATTGACAGAAAGGATTAAATGCAGTACAGATAAGTTTGTAATTATTCGGGCAGATGAGAATGCCTCTCATGGGGAAATGCTCAAAGTAATGCGTATTGCCAGAGATGCAGGGGCAAAAAAGCAGACCATTGCTACGGAACAAAAGACGAAGTAGTCTTTTAGGCTGTAGGCTGTAGTGTCTCAACAACCTTAAACTGACGCAATGGTAGTAATTCTCATTTTGATATTTTTCCACCGCAGAGACGCAGAGTCGCAGAGAAGAAACGCTGAATGAAGCATATAAATTCTCTGCGACTCTGCGTCTCTG
>JAZDHC010000150.1:0-3868 GCA_043806395.1 Candidatus Desantisiibacteriota bacterium
ATTATGAACCGCAGAGACGCAGAGTCGCAGAGAATTTATATGCTTCATTCAGCGTTTCTTCTCTGCGACTCTGCGTCTCTGCGGTGGAAAAATATCAAAATGAGAATTACTACCATTGCGTCAGTTTAAGGTTGTTGAGACTGTAGGCTATTAGACTGTAGGAAGGAATCATACACAAAAACTAACAGCCTACAGCCTAAATAACCTGAAGCTGAATAATTATTACATTGGAGGCATAAAATGAAATTCAAAATTACAACGCTATTATTAGCCTTAACATTCTTCCCCCTGCATGTTGTTATGGCAGAAGAAACGGCAACTCAAACTACAAGTGGGGAAATAGAGGATGTTACCATCAAGGGCAATATTAAACAGGAGATAAAAACTCAAAAACCCTTAGTCAAGATTGAAGAGGAGATAATTGATATTGATATGCCTTCTATGGCGACAGAGAATCAGCTTTTTTCAAAAACACCTGCTGCACTGGAAATATGGCGCGAGGCTTATAGTCATATCTTATCCAGCGAACAAGCAGCTTTTCCGGGGTACACGGGACTTGTAGAAACACCTATTGCTACATTCCAGCCCCAGATCAAGGGCGAAAAGATCATCGCTAAATGGAATTTGATTATTACCGATTCTAAAGGCTGTGACTTTAAGAAATTTAATGGTTCAGGAAATAAGGCTATTGTTGTGGTCTGGGAGGGCTATAATGATAAAAACGAGATACTCAATGTAGGGGATATGTATACCTATGTTTTTAATTATACAGATATGACCGGAAATCCTCATATGGTTGTTGGCAGGCCATTTTCTATTAATGGGCTTGTTCATCAGGAAAAAAATGGGTTATTCATCAGCATAGCCAACAAGACATTGTTTGCTGAAGAAAGGGATACAATCAAAATTAGGGATGATGCCGTGCCTCTGCTTAAGGAAACAGCAGATAGATTAAAAGATTACTTTGGCTTGCCTATTTCAGTAATTGCATACGGAGACACTGCCTCCAAAGCCCTTCAGCAGGCTAAGGCTATGGCTGAATACTTAGCAAATAGCCTGATTATCTGGGTAGACCAGATAAAGGTTGTCGGCTATCAGGCAGAGCCAGAGAAACAACATATTGATGTAATTGTTAATAATAGGTGATGACAGGGTGTCGCGTCAATCTCAACATGACACTTGAGATTTGACACTACAGTAGGTAGCGACATGAGGCTTTTACCACCATTGCTATTATCAAATAATATTGGAGGCAAACAATGTTC
Source organism: Candidatus Desantisiibacteriota bacterium (assembly GCA_043806395.1). Classification (GTDB taxonomy): domain Bacteria; phylum UBA9089; class CG2-30-40-21; order CG2-30-40-21; family CG2-30-40-21; genus CG2-30-40-21. Next base: position 1,266 of record JAZDHC010000150.1, read on the forward strand.
CGTATCGGTATATTAACCATAAGCGATCGATGTTCCAGAGGGGAACGGGAAGATAAGAGTGGTGAAGTGATTTCTGGAATGGTGGCAAAAATAAATGGTGAGGTTGTTCAGTACGAGATTGTTCCAGATGACTGTTCAATAATTGCTCAAAAGCTTATTGAGATGACAGATGTGACAGGTTGCGAACTGATTTTAACTACAGGTGGTACAGGGTTTTCTCCACGAGATGTTACCCCTGAGGCTACTTCTATGGTGATAGATCGAAAAGCACCTGGATTGGCTGAAGCCATGCGACTATCCAGCCTATCAATTACCCCCCACGCCATGCTTTCAAGGGCAATAGCTGGCATAAGAAAACAATGCCTGATTGTCAACCTTCCCGGCAGTCCCAAAGCAGTAGCAGAATGTTTAGATGCAATTATGCCTGCACTCCCACATGGGCTTAAGGTATTGAAGGGAGTCGTTGGGGATTGCGGAGGGACACACTAAGAATAAGGGAGAAAAAATGACTACAAATAAGATTATTTTCTATCCTGACAATAAAGAAATCAATATTGACCAAGGCACAGATATTTTAGAGGCTGCTATTGTGGCTGGTGTTCACATCAACTCCCCCTGTGGTGGGAAGGGTGTGTGTGGTAAGTGTAAGGTCAATATAAAACAAGGCAGTGTAGAAACAAAAACAGTTGGATTATTAACCCAAAATGAAATTGATGCGGGCTTTGTCCTTGCCTGTGGCTCAACTATCTTAACGGATGTAGAGGTAGATGTCCCTCCTTCCTCAAGTATTTCTAAGGAACAAATCCTGACCCAGGAGGCTAAGGTAGAACACTTGGAAGGGATTGTAAGCAGGCTTGATGCTGGTGAGGGTGAAGAAAAAGAGGTGTTTATTTATACACCATTAGTCAGGAAGCTCTTTCTTAAGATTCCATTGCCTACCATAGATGATCATACCAGTGACCTTGAACGGGTGTATCGAGAGATTAACTCTTTCACAGGTTTAGAGAATATCTCTACCGAGCTTTCTACTATCAGGCTGATTCCAGAGATCTTACGGGATAACAACTGGCAAGTAACAGCACTCTTGGGGGGAGGAAGATTGCTTTCCCTTGAGGCTGGTGATACCTCACACAGAAATTTTGGACTGGCAATAGATGTGGGGACAACAACCGTGGTTGTCTCATTGGTTGACCTGAATACAGGAAAAATTCTTGATACAGAGGCAAGCTATAATCGACAGGCACACTATGGGGCAGATGTTATTACCAGAATTATTTTTAGCCGCAACAAGCAAGGGTTAGACAAGCTGCATCAGCTTATCATTGAAACAATTAATAACCTTATTCTGATATTGGTTGAGGGGCAAAAGATACAGCAGGATGAGATTACCTCAATAATCTGTGCTGGGAATACAACCATGCTTCATCTTTTACTCTCAATTAATCCCAGCCATATTCGACTTGAACCATATATCCCTGCGGTTAATTTTATGCCATTAATAAATGCCGATGAGATTGGAATAAAAATCAACCCCCATGGGTTAGTAGCCTGTCTGCCCCATATAGCATCATTTGTTGGTGCGGATATTACCTCAGGGGTGCTGGCAAGCGGTATGTATCAGGCTGATGAGGTATCCATGCTCATTGATATTGGTACCAACGGTGAGATAGTTATTGGTAATAAGGACTGGTTGGTTTGTTGTGCCTCTTCAGCAGGTCCGGCATTTGAAGGCGGTGGGGTACGGGCAGGTATGAGAGCCATGGAGGGTGCTATCCAGAGGGTGGAGATAGATCCTGTGGATTATACAGTACGGTATAATGCTATTGGTGAGGTAAAACCAATAGGTATTTGCGGATCAGGGTTGATTGATGCCCTGACAGAACTGCTCAGGGTAAAAATAATTGACCAGTCAGGGAATATCAATGCTGACATCCCAACGAAAAGGATACGGGAAACAGAAGATGGTTTGGGGTTTGTTCTTGTATGGAAAGAGGATAGCGGCGGTAATGAGGATATTATTATTACCCAGACAGATATATCCAATCTTATCTTTTCTAAGGGGGCGATCTATACAGCCTGCGTTGTACTGGCAAACAAAATAGGTTTTGATATAAATGATATGGAAAGGATTTATATTGCCGGAGGATTTGGGAACTATTTGAATATTGAGAAGTCAATAATGATTGGTCTTTTGCCGGATATCAATCGGGATAGATTCAAGTTTATCGGCAATAGCTCTTTGACTGGTGCCAGATTTTGTCTCCTTTCAGATAAAGCCAGGAAAATAGCAGACGAGATAGCCAGAAGAATGACATATATAGAGCTAAGTGCTGATGCTTCCTACATGCATGAATACACAGGGGCATTGTTCTTGCCACATACGGATATGGGGCGATTTCCGAGCGTACAATTATGAAGGTAACTACTCAGCGAGGGGAATTTACCACAGAGACACAGAGAAGAATTAATCCGCAGATTACGCAGATTACACAGATGTTCTAATAAAAGAAAGACAAAAAAATCTTAATCTGCGTAATCTGCGTAATCTGCGGATAATCTTACATCTGAGTCTGTGGTGAATTCCTTTACCTGAGTAGTTACCT
>JAZDHC010000151.1:0-3106 GCA_043806395.1 Candidatus Desantisiibacteriota bacterium
TGGGTGGGGACTAAGTTAGAGGATGCGGGCATGATTTGGGATTTGCTAAGAGACCCGGCTAATCCGGAAATAATCTATCTGGCTACTGAGAAAAGTGGTGTCTTAAAGTCAGAAAATGGTGGGTTAGACTGGAAAACATCCAATCAGGGATTAAACGATATGTTTATACTCTGTCTGGCAATGGACAAGTATAACTATTCGATTATTTATGCCGGTAGTAATGATAAGGGGGTATTTAAGTCAGAAGATGGTGGGGCAAAATGGCAACCATTAAATATAGGCATAGCCAAACTTCCAAGTGGGATACTCCCTGCTATCCAAAACATTGCAGTTGACCCACTGAATGAACAGATTATTTATGTGGCGACAAAGGGAGGCGGACTTTATAAGTCAATTAACGGAGGGGAACAATGGTCTCAAGTTCCAGGGATTCTATCCCCTGATGTCCGCTGTATAGCCTTGGATCCTAAATCCCCTGAGACTGTTTATATCGGTTTAGGATATGGAGGCATTTGTCGTTCAACCGATTATGGTCAATCGTGGAAGGTGCTTTTTAGTACTAATATGGTGGATGATATTGCCAATGCCATCCTCTCTATAGCCATAAATCCCAATTCTTCAAATATCATTTACTTTGGACGGGGTTCAGGTGAAATTTACAAGACTACAGATAGCGGTTCTATCTGGCTACCTGTTAATAAGGGTCTTCCTACCGGCTTAATGGTTGATGGCAAACCACTCTCCATTTACTCCATAGAGATTGACCCTACAAATCCTTTGGTACTCTATGCTACTGTCAGGGGTAAAGGGATATACATTTCAAGGGATGGTGGAGGAAGCTGGAAAGAGTATAGTTATGGTATTGCTGATGCAGAAGGGTTTAATGCCCAATTTGTTTCTGTTGATAAATCAGGCAAGGTTATCGCTGGAGGTTATGAGAAGATATTCACCTTAGGAAAGATAAAGGAAAAGAAGATTATCTCCAGTGTGAACTTTGAATTTAACAGCGATAAGATTAAAGCGGCACTGTATCCTGTTCTGGATGAATTGGTTGTCAAGCTGAAAGAAAATTCTTCTATGCAAGGCATTATTGAAGGGCATACGGATAATATTGGTTCAGATGAATACAATTTAGACCTTTCAAAACGGCGGGCTGAAAGTGTGAGCAGTTATCTGGTTCAAAAAGGAATTTCTAAAGGGAGACTTTCTTGTGTCGGTTACGGGAAATCAAAGCCTGTGGCTACTAATGGGACTGAAGAAGGAAGACAGGGGAATAGACGAGTAGAAATATTATTGATAGTAGCAAGGTAAAAAGATTAGACCGTAGTGTCATGTCAATTCTCAATTGTCGGATAGTTTAATATGTAGGGACAATAAGGAGTTAAAAATGCACATTCATCATTATAAACTCAGTGCCTGTTACTTAATAATCAGCATCATTTTCATGGGCTGTGTTGAAATTCAAGGAACACTACCGGAATTGCAATCATCTCCTGCTCTCCCGGAATCCCCTAAAATAACCCCTGAATACCCTAAATACCATAAAGACGGAAGAATAGAGGTAGGCAAGAATATTTTCTTCTACACCTCGTTTGGCTCAGCAGGTAAGAATTGCACTCAATTCAATAATCCTCAGGATATAGCCATAGATAAAGATGGTTATATTTATATTACTGATACCGGCAATCATCGGATTCAGAAATTTGCCTCAAATGGTGATTTTGTAGGAATAGTGGGCACAAATACCCAGTTTATCAGCCCATCAAGTTTAACTATAGATAATGAAGGCAAAATGTATGTTATTGACACAGATAATCTTATAAAATTAAGTCCACAAGGGGAGACATTAAGGACGATTAGAATTAACGACCCCAAAGGAGTAGCCGTAGAGGGCGGTAATCTCTATATTACCAGTGAAGACAAGATATTATGTTTTGACACGGTGTTATTAAATCTTAAATGGAGTCTATCTGACCATAGGGAGTGGAATCCTTTTGGGATAGCCGTGAAGCAAGGGTATATCTATGTTACGGATATTAAGAATAATTGTATCTGTCGCATATTAAGGCGAGAAAAATCCACCCATTGGATATGTAGCATGCAAGGGGGATTAAATAAGCCATTAGGGATAGCGGTTGATGATAATTATGTCTATGTGGTTGATACCGATAATCACAGGATTTGGCTATTCGAGAAGGAGATACAGGAAATATCAAAGTTTGGTACTCAAGGTAAAGATTCTGGACAATTTGTCAGCCCTTCTAAAATAGCCATAAAAGGAAATAGGATTTATATTTTAGATTCAGGTAGTTGCCGAATTCAAGTGTTTGATAACAATTCTCGGTGAATTGCAACATTCACTCTGTCAAAGAGTTAGGAACAATGTATTTAATTAAAATTGGGGGAGAAAAGGGGACAGGCTACTTTTTCTCTAAACCTGCATAGTTCGGAAATGTAGGGACATCGCCAATACTATTCGGCACGATTCTTGCTTGTGATTTTGGCCAACTGTCATGTCAATCTTACTCTTGTCGCGGATAACACCTTGCAATATCGTAAATAATATGGTATACTTTCTTCATAATCAAACTGGGAGGCTTGAATATGCAGAAAATATCTTAGGGCTTGAGAAAAAATAAGTTGTACACCAAGAGTCACTGAGACGCTTGGCTGGTAAGGCGTGAGAAGCGAGCATACTACTGTATGTAAGCGACGAACAACGAAGCCAGTCAAGATGTATCGGTGACACGACTGTACAAGTTATTTTTTCTTGACGACTTAGAAGAGGGAAGAGAATTTATTAGTATTATTAAAAAGATGTTAGGGATGAAATAGATTGTCTTTTGACATGGTCATATCGAGGTTGTCCTGATACTTAAACGGGCTGGGGCAAAGAAGTGATAACATTTTAATATTTAAGGGGTTGCAAATAATGCGTTTTTCATATTATCCAGGTTGTTCATTACATTCTACAGGCAAGGAGTATGGTGAGTCAACAGAGATTGTGTGTCAGGCATTGGGCATAGAGCTTGTGGAAATACCGGACTGGAATTGTTGTGGTGCCAGTGCCGGTCATAGTCTGAATCATGATCTGGCTGTTCAGCTT
>JAZDHC010000152.1:0-3986 GCA_043806395.1 Candidatus Desantisiibacteriota bacterium
CTTTCATCGTTTTTCATATGATTCCTTTCGGGCAAGGAGACATCATCTACAGAATACAACCCCCTAACCCCCTTTTCTAAGGGGGAATATTGCACTCTCAACTAACCGCAAGCTTTCAAACAAAGGTGAACCGTCCCGAAAACACAGAAAATTCTGATTCACAAAATACTCATATCCGTTCCTTTAATTATTCATTTTCGTGTATTTCGTGTATTTCGTGTATTTCGTGTGTTTCGTGGTTCATGGTTTTCTTGTATACCCAATGTGGCTGAGTAATTACGACACTGCCTTATTACCTTCCATTTCCCCAACAATTGTTCCTACTTTTTGCTTAAGTTCAGGAATTTTTTCATGGATAGTAGTCCAGGGCACCTCTAAAAACCCACTAAAGCCACGCTGGCTGCGTTGCAAAGTCGCTCAAAATGCTCATTTACCACATGTAAACTGCGCTTTTTCGCTTCTTTGCGCCTTGCCATCATCGACTTGATTGAGTTTTTAGAGATGCCCTCCATACAATATCCCAGTTTACCCCAAAATAGCAATGGATGATTCTATCCCGCATTCCGGCAATCTTTTTCCAGTCAATATCGTTATAATTCTCTTTAAGTTCGCTGGATAAATTTTTAACTGCTTCACCAATGATTTCAAGATTACGAACTATGGCATCCTGGGTTTTTATGTCTTGTAGAAACTCCTCATAATCCATTTTGTCAATATATATTCCTATTCTTTCCGTAGCTTCTTCAATATCGCTAAGAAATTCAAAATCTCTTCTTTTAGACATAAATGGTACCTCTTTCAATATTTTCAGCAATCTTTTTAATCCTTATACCTCTTACCCCTTCGGGAGTTAAGATGTCTATTTTTTTACCAAATAGATCTTCAAGATAAAAAGCCAAATCCATAAAATTATCAAAATCTGGTTTTTCAAATTCCACGAGGAAATCTATGTCACTATCTTTTTTCTGTTCTCCTCTAACATAGGAACCAAATAATCCTATTTTTTTAATCCTGTACTTTTCCAAAAGATTATTATGTTCTCTTAGTACTTTTAGTATCTCCTCATTAGTAAGTTTTTTGGTTTCCATCTTTTTATCCTTCTTCGTATAATATAGCGGAAGTAGGGGTTATCATCATTGGTGGGCATTGTCCACCCTACATCTAATCCCCTCCTAACCTACAGTCTAAATACCTACAGCCTATCTACCTGAATAGTTACTCACAACCACTTACACAACCCCATCTCATGCTTATGCAAAAGCTCTAAATGATAGGGAATAATGCGAATAGATATGGCATATCGTCCACTATCGTGTGGATGAAATTTTGCCTGATAACGATATTCCCCTTTTGCTCCCTCCTCAGATACAACCGTCATTGCTACCGGAGGAAGTACGATGCCTTCATTATCCTTAACATAAAGTTCCACCGCTACATCCCCTGGTTGAAGCCCCCCAAGATGGGCAATTACCTCAATTAATGAGGAATTACCAAATACCATCTGTGAGTCATGGACATCTGGCATGGATAATCCAACGGCGTTCCAGTTGTCAATAATATTCTTTTTCCATGCTGCCAATTCCTTAGCAATAAAATGGTTATCTGGCAGCCGTCTCTTGCCTGAATCAGAGGCTTTGATGTAGCACTTGCGCATATATTCCCTGACCATCCTGTCTGTATTAAATATTGGCACTATGGTTCTTATGGACTCCTTTGACATCTTTACCCATCCAGAGGAATAACCCCTTTCACCCTTCTGATAATAGAGGGGAATTATTTCTTCCTCAAGCAGGGAATACAGGGAGTTGCTATCATCCGTATCTTGTCTTGCAGGGTCATTATAGTCTCTCTCATCCCCAATTGCCCAGCCATTTTTTTCTTTGTACCCTTCAGCCCACCAGCCATCCAGGATACTCAGGTTAATCCCGCCATTTACAGCAACCTTTTGCCCGCTTGTACCACTGGCTTCATACGGTCTCCTCGGGGTATTCAACCAGACATCTACACCAGAGACAAGGCAGCGGGCAATATTGATATTATAGTCCTCCAGCAAAACAATACGATGACGAAATTCAGGCATTTGTGAGATATTATATATCTGCCGAATAATATCCTGGCCAGGGTGATCGGCCGGGTGAGACTTGCCTGCAAAAACAATCTGAACAGGACGATTAGGGTCATTTACTATCCTTTTTAATCGCTCTAAATCCTTGAAAATAAGGTTTGCCCGTTTATAGGTAGCAAATCGTCTGGCAAATCCAATGGTTAATATCTCAGGCATGAGAATATGTTCTGCCTCTCTAATCTCGGTTGTGGATGCCATATTTCTAATCCGTTGATTTTTCAGATTGGTTCGGATAACCTCAATCATTTTTCGTTTGATATCCTGTCGCACCCCCCAGTAAATATCATCCGGGGCATCATAAATCTTTTGCCAGAATTCAGGCTTAGACAGATTGCTTCGCCATTCCTGTCCAAGGTATTGATCAAAAAAATCTGCCATGGGCGGGGCAATCCATGTAAAGGTATGAATGCCATTGGTAATGTAAATAATTGGATTTTCCTCTACAGGGATACCTGGCCATAATTGTTCCCAGAGCTTACTGGTTATTTGCCCATGCAGGAGACTGACTGCATTGATACAATATGCAATCTTGAAGGCTAATCTGGTCAGATTAAAGACCTTTTTGCCATTTGCCTCCTCAATCCCAAGCCCCATAAACTCGTCTCGACTCAAGCCAACATCCTTATAGTATTGATGAAAGTAATGATCCATCATCTCCAGATGAAAGACATCATGCCCGGCTGGTACCGGGGTATGGGTTGTAAAGACTGTTTTGGCACGAATTACCTCTAATGCCTCATAGAAATTTAACCCATTGTTTTTAACCTGATTACGAATGCGTTCCAATCCAATAAACACAGAATGCCCCTCGTTCATATGCCATACAGTTGGCTTTATACCCAATGCTTGAAGTGCCTGCACCCCACCCATACCCAGAATTATCTCCTGACAGATACGCATATCTAAATTTCCACCATAGAGTTGATATGTTATCAGTCTATCATTTTCACTGTTAAGATTTGTATCTGTATCAAGAAGATACAGGGATATTCTGCCTATCTTTGCCTCCCAGATATTTACAAATACTCTGCGATCAGCTATGTCTACGGTTATGGTTAATGGCTCATTATCCTTATTATTTACGCGGTGGATAGGCATCTCTTCAAAAATATTATCAATATATTCAACAATTTGATTGCCATGAGCATCTATTTTTTGGGAAAAATACCCATGTCGATAGAGGAAACCTATGGCTACAAATGGAAGCCCAAGGTCACTGGCTGCCTTGCAATGATCCCCGGACAATATGCCCAACCCTCCGGAATATATCCCCAATGACTCATGGATACCATATTCAGCCGAGAAATAGGCAATAGTTTCGTCTCTTCCATCAAACCGATGATCATACCATGTAGTTGCCTCAGAAAGATAATGGTCAAAGGCAGCCATTACCTTGTTGTATTCCATAAGATATGTTCTGTCGTTACTTGCCTTTTCTAATTTATGCTGGCTTACCTCTTTCAAAAATTTAACAGGATTATGCCCCACCTTTTTCCAGAGATGGCGATCAATGGATGAAAAGAGCATCAAGGCATCCGGGTTCCATGAGAACCAGAGATTATAAGCTACTTCACTTAGCCGAATAATTCTTTGCGGTACAATAGGTTGAACGAATAATTCCATTGTTTTTGACATAAGATTTTCCTCCAAGAGTTTTTGTTGTTAATTAGGCAACTACTCAGTCACTACATCTTAGGAATTGTCCACGAAAATCACGAAATTGGGGACGGTTCACTTTCATCGTTTTTCATATGATTCCTTTCGGGCAAGGAGACATCATCTACAGAATACAACCCCCTAACCCCCTTTTCTAAGGGGGAATATTGCACTCTCAACTAACCGCAAGCTTTCAAACAAAGGT
>JAZDHC010000153.1:0-3762 GCA_043806395.1 Candidatus Desantisiibacteriota bacterium
ATGGGGGATAGAAAGAAACGATTTTCATTGGATTTGCAGTAAAAACACTCACATCTTCATTATCTCTATTATCTCCATATCTTTTTATCTGCGTATTCTCTGCGTCTCTGTGTCTCTGCGGTTCATAATTAGAATTGCTGGCAAGTATGTAGTGATTTTTAATTGCACAGGTCGATAAAATCAATGTGTTGAGAAAAACTTGAACATCGAGTATAAGCAAAAATAATAGAGATTACAGCGTAAATGGCCGGAAAATATTTCTCCCTGATGGTCGAAATGACAATGGCTTAGTAATTACCCTTTTTCACATCTCGTGGAATCTTGTGGTTTTTTTGTATATTCCTTATTGTTGCTGAGCAATTACAATATTATACCTTAAACAATGATAATAGTCAACATTTTCCTTGACATTTTCTCATATCTCTGGCATAATGAGAAAGCAAGGAAGCAAGGAGGGAATTATATGGATACTGCAAAGATTGAAACCGCTATCAGAATGCTATTGGAAGGAATTGAAGAAGACCCTTTAAGACCCGGATTATTGGATACCCCAAAACGAGTTGCCAAGATGTATGAGGATATACTTAGTGGGATGGGCGTTGATGCTTCGCAGGAGGTGTTGCCCTTTTTGCCGGATGAATACGACGAAATGGTTATTGCTAAGGATATTACCTTTTATTCTATTTGCGAACACCATCTTATTCCATTCTTTGGCAAGGCACATATTGCCTATATTCCTAATAAGGGACGAATGATTGGGCTATCCAAATTATCTCAAATAGTTGATATATTTTCTAAAAGGCTACAGGTTCAGGAAAGGTTGGTTTCCGAGATTGCAGATACACTGATGGAGACACTTAAACCACAAGGTGTTCTTGTAGTTATAGATGCACAGCATCTGTGCATGACCATGCGTGGGGTGAAAAAGCCCGGCAGTTCGATAATTGCCTCTGCGGTCAGGGGTATATTTCAAAATGCAGCGACCAGGGCTGAGGCACTATCCTTAATTCGGGGAGATAAATAAATGCATAATATTCGAATATTAAATATTGTTCATGAAAAAGATATTATCCGTGAAATGCATCATATGAATGTTGACCCACAGGGCATTAATCTGATGACACCAAAGGCAGTGGATAATGTTATAAAATTGGAGAATGTTCCGCTTAAGTGTGCCTTGATCCTTAAACAGGAAATGCTGGCAAGGGGTGGGGATGCAGCATTGTCTAAAGGGGCAATTGATTTGAGCGTAGATGCCACGGATATTCTGTTGATAGGCACCAGAAGTCAGTACCATAAACTTACCTTAAAGTTAGGGCAACAATATTTTAACCTGCTTAAATTAGGTGAAAGGATTGAGGATGCCTTGAAACGGATTGACCGCTCATCATGGGTAATAAAATGTGGCACGCATAGATTAATCGCTGGTAAAAAAACCCTTATCATGGGTATTTTGAACATTACCCCGGATTCTTTTTCTGAAAATGGCAAATTCCTTTCGTTAGAGGAGGCAGTTGATCAGGCTAAAAGGATGCAGGATGAAGGGGCAGATATTATTGATGTCGGCGGTGAATCAACTCGGCCCGGTGCAGAAACAGTGACGATAGAGGAAGAAAAAAGGCGGGTGCTTCCAGTAATAGAAAGGCTACATTATCTCAACATCCCCATATCTATAGATACCTATAAACATGAGGTTGCAGATGATGCCCTTTCAGCTGGTGCATGTTTAGTCAATGATATTTCAGGGTTACAGTTTGATCCTGGGATGGCAGGTGTGGTGGCAAGGCATAAGGCAGGGGTGGTTATCATGCATATTAAGGGAAATCCGAGAAGTATGCAGGATAATCCTCAATATAAGGACATTCTTGGAGAGATTATCAGCTACATCCGTGAGGGTATTGATATTGCTGTTAAGGCAGATATTCCAGAAGAGGCTATTATTGTTGACCCTGGTATTGGTTTTGGAAAAACCGTTGAACAGAATCTTTATATCTTAAGAAATCTCAGTGAATTAAGGGTTTTTGGCTTACCTGTTCTAATCGGTACATCCAATAAATCATTAATTGGAAATATCTTGTCCCTGCCAGTTGAAGAACGAATAGAGGGAACAGCCGCAACCGTAGCCGTCTCCATCATGAATGGGGCAAGCATCATCAGGGTTCATGATGTTAAGATTATGGCAAGGGTGGCAAGAATGACGGATGCGATAATGCATGGGTAACTACTCACCACGAAGACACAGAGAACACGGAGATGATTACTTAATTAGTGTCGCTTGTTACAGAAGAGGTTGCAATGATGCCCAAAAGTTAATCTCCGTGAAACTCTGTGTTCTCCGTGTCTCTGGGGTGAATTCCTCTTTACCGCTGTGGTTCAATAATAACCTTAATCGAATCCTGTGCCTTGGTTACGAGTTGAAATCCATGACCTGTTTCAGAAAGACCCAATCGGTGAGTAATCATCCCCTGCACCTGTACCCTACCAGTGCTGATGAGTTCTATGGCAGTCATATGATCTCTGAAATCTCCGGCATAAGATGATACCAGAGAAATCTCATTTCTCCAAAAAAGCTCATTGATGGACAGAGGAATGGTTACCCCTTTATCTGTAGGTGCAAAAAACAACACTGTCCCACACCGTTCCACAGAGTGTAACGCCTGAAGAAGGGCTGAGGGTGCTCCGGTACAGACTATTACCAGATCAGCCAGATAGCCCTGATTAATCTCACGAACACGGGCAGGCACATCTTCTTTGGCATGGATGGCAGCATCTGCCCCAAATTGCATGGCTGTCTTTAATCGATACTCGGAAATATCTGTCGCTATTATTTGCGATGCCCCACTGACACGGGCAAGATGAATATGCAGCAGTCCAGCCATACCACTCCCGATTACTAATACGCTTTGACCAGTTTGTATCCTTGCCAGCCTTTGTCCACGAAGAATACAGGCAACTGGTTCAATAAAGGTTGCCTCTTCAAACGAGACATGGTCAGGCAAGAGATAAATCCCCCTGTCAACATTAATAGCCGGCAATCGCACGAATTCAGCAAAGCCACCTGGATCAAAATTCGTCTGCCTGAGCGTATTACAAACCGTCTGGTGTCCTCTCATGCAATAATGGCAGGCATTACACGGTACATGATGAGAGACAGAGATGCGATCCCCAACCTTATACTTTTTCACACCTTCCCCCACCTGAACAATGGTTCCTGCAATTTCATGCCCCAGAACCAACGGCACCCGATGGATACGATACCACTCCATAACATCACTGCCACAAATACCACTGGCTTCTACCTTAAGCAATATTTCGTCAGATGAAATCTCTGGTACAGGCATCTCCTGTAGTCGTACATCCTGATTGCTGTAATACATGGCTACACGCATATTAGACATGAATGTCCTCCTTTGTTACTTCTTGTCGGTTTCCCCATAGAGTAGCCCCATAAATTTATCCTGACATTGCCCTGTTTATCATAAACTGTACATTTTCATTTGCGTTTACGGCATTAATGATAATTTTGGGATGAGTTGTTTTCCATACACGAAATATTTCATCGGCAAATCCTTGCCCAACCGTTTCAATCTCTTTGAAATCTAACGAAATAGTCTTAAACTTATCGACAGGTTGTTACGGAACTAAAATTGTCGTAGGGACAGAGCCTGCCCCTGCGAAGGCAGGGGGCTCGTCCCTGTCCGTAAAACGCACCAAACGGTCACAAATGCAACGGATAATCAACAGACGGACACCCACAAGGGG
>JAZDHC010000154.1:0-42187 GCA_043806395.1 Candidatus Desantisiibacteriota bacterium
GACACGAAGGCACGAAGGAAGACACAAAGGAAGATATTATTAGTGTTTTCTTAGTGTCTTGGTGTCTTCGTGGCAAATCTCCATCTTGCACATTTAGTAGCGGCGCCTGAGAGAACTCCACACTTTATTGAGCAATTACAATAGATGGAAGGCTAAAGCCTTCCGCTACAATGGAGGAAATTATGAGTGAGGTTAATAAAAGAGAAGTTAAGCCATTTAGTTTTAAGGGTTCAGGACAGGTTCCAAAGACTCAGATTCAGGGTATTCAAGGTGTATATGAAGCCTATGCAGGCAAGCTTTCTTCTTCTCTTTCAACAAGTTATAGGGTAAATATCTCAGCTCAGGTGCTTTCTGTAAATCAGAGTAACTTTGGTGATTTCAAAGAGACATTGCAGTCACCATCCATTATAGGCATTGTTGATATGTCTCCAATGAGGGGAGAGGCACTTCTTGAGGTTTCACCTAATCTGGTTTTTAATTTTATTGATCGTATGCTTGGTGGCAGAGGTGAACTTATTTCCCTTACCAGACCGTTGACTGATATTGAGATGAAATTGGTTGAAGAGATATTGGGAGGATTTACCAGTGATCTCAAAGGCGCACTTCGAGGTATTGTTACCACAAATGCGCGATTAGCCAATGTGCTTACAAATCCACGATTTATTCAGGGTACCTCTAATTCGGATATATGTATTTCAGGAGCCATTGAGATTAAGGTGGGAGAGATAACCGGAATAATTAATCTTTGTGCACCTTCTTCAATCATAGAGGCTATCATGGAAGGGCTGTCAGGCGAAAAGGCAACGACTGGCAGAAGAAAAAGCATTCAAAATCTTGTTACCTCGCCCGAGGATCAGGTTAAAACAAAGGAACTACTAAGGGATGTGGAATTCCCATTTGTGGTTACATTGGGTCAGATAGATAGTAAAGCCAAGGATGTAATGAACCTTCAGGTTGGTGATGTTATCAGGCTCAATACAAGGGTTACGGATTATTTAATAGCCACTGTTGGTGATATTCCTAAGTATAAATGTAAGCCTGGATTGGCTGGAAGCAGTCTGGCTGTAGAGATTGTAAAGGTGCTAAAAAAACAACCACCCATAGAGGAGTGGTAAATTCCCCTCGCTGAAAGGAAAAAGTATGAAAAAATTACCAATAGGAATCCAGACATTTAGTGAAATAATTAGCAAAAATTATTGTTATGCAGATAAAACAGAGACAATATATAGGCTTATAAACAATGGTAAATACTTTTTTTTATCTCGTCCGAGAAGATTTGGGAAATCATTATTGATAAACACAATAAAGGATTTATTTGAGGGCAAAAAGGAGCTTTTCAAGGGGCTATGGATAGAGGATGCATGGGATTGGGATGAAAAATATCCGGTAATAGCGATAAGTCTTGGTGGAGGGGTGGCAAGGAATAGAAATGAATTGGATATTATAGTAAAAAATCAATTTAAGAATATTTACGAAGATTATGGGATAAACGATTATGAAATAACCTCAAGCAGCATTATGCTTTCAAATCTAATAAGAAAACTATACAAGGAATATAACAATCAGGTTGTAGTATTAATAGACGAATACGATAAGCCTATATTAGATAACATTATAGATAGAGACAAAGCAACAGAAACGAGAGAATATTTAAGAGATTTATATTCAATATTAAAGGATAGTGATGCGTTCATTAAGTTTTGTTTCATAACAGGTGTATCAAGATTTTCTAAGGTATCATTATTCTCAGGGTTAAACAATCTATGGGATATAACGATAGATGAAAGATATGCAACAATCTGTGGCTACACTCAAAATAATTTAGAAACAGTATTTAAGGAATACTTAGAAGGAGTAGATTTAGAAAAGGTAAAACTGTGGTACAACGGATACTCATGGCTTGGGGAAAGTGTGTATAATCCATTTGACATTTTATTATTTTTAGGTAGTGCACAAAGAGAGTTTAGGAATTATTGGTTTGAGACCGGCAGCCCAACATTTTTATTAAAACTATTAAAAGATAGGAGATATTACATCCCAGAGCTTGAAGAGATAAGAGCAGGGGAGGAATTGATAGGTGCATTTGATGTAGATTTTATAGAACCAGCTGCATTGTTGTTTCAGACAGGATACCTGACGATAAAAGGTAAAAAGCAGATAGGAGCAAAGATAGAATATAGATTAACCTATCCAAACTTAGAGGTCAAAAGCTCCTTAAATAATTATTTGCTATTTTACCTGAATAAGGATGCCCAGACCAAAGAGAATACACAATCAAGGGTTTACGAGGCAATAGAGGATTTAAATTTTGAATTACTAAAAGACACATTCTTTAGACTCTTTGCATCCATACCCTATGAATGGTACATAAAAAATGAATTGGACAAGTATGAAGGGTATTATGCCTCAATATTCTATGCAGTCTTTGCCTCACTTGGATATGAACTATGCGTAGAAGAGTCTACCAATTATGGCAGAATAGATATGACGATAAAAACAGATAAGGTGGTAATAATATTTGAGTTTAAGGTGGTGGATGATAAGGGTGATAAGAATACGGCATTGGAGCAGATAAAGAACAGGAAGTATTATGAGAAGTATCTTAATTCAGGCAAGGGAATATATCTGGTAGGGATAGAATTTTCAAAACATGAAAGAAATATTGTTGGGTTTGATTGGGAAAAGGTGTAGAGATAAGGAAGATGCAAAGAACAGGTTGGGAAGTTGATAGGTTGATGAGTTGATAGGTTGGAGGAACACAGATCCATAAACCTATCAACTCATATCTTCTCCGTGTCTCTGTGGTGAATTTAACTACCTGAGTAGTTAAATTCGGACAGGGATGCCCCCTGTTCCTACCATCATCCAAATTTCAGGAAGGCCATAAGCCCACTCAGAATAGCTACTATCCCTACCCCCATCCAAAGCATCCATTTGATTCGATTTCTGAGTAAGTCACAAATAGCTGTGGCTTCAGCCGATATCTTCGATGAAATTTCATCACCATTTTGCTGGAATTCTTCTCCTGATGTGGTCATGTTTCGCCACCCCCCATTACCTTAAAGAATACCATGAAATTATAGGGATGTCAAGAAAAATGTTGGGATAGGCTGGAAGCCTGTGCTACTATCAAATTGCATTGCCTGGCTTTGCGTCCACGGCCAGGCTTATCCTCAAATCCCTGGAAACCATTAGCAAGGAATTGAGTTACCCAATACCTGACTATGCGGCGATTTAATCCTATTACCCGAGCAGCTTCTGAGATACTTTTGGTCTGTGCTACCAAAAATACAGCCTTTGCCCGTCGCACTAATCCTGCCTTCATGTTCCTGTTCCTCATGTACCGCTGAAATTCCTGCTCCTGTCCATTTGTAAGTACAATCTGTAATGGTGTCTTTCGTCCTCGCATTTTAATTTTCCTCCCTGATTACAATAAAAAAAAGGCTATGAGTTATACCCTGTCATCCTTGGATATAATCATAGCCTTATAAGATGTGGGTATCCCTTGATACCACATCCATTATTTAGTTGTCAATAATTTAATAAGCAATATTTGTGCCAGAATGCAGGGGGAAGGGACAGAGGGGTGCAGAAGGTACAGAAGGTGCAGAGGGTGCACAAGAAGAACAACCCCCTGACCCCTTCAAAGGGGGAATTTCCATCCCCTACCCTACCAGCGGGGGACATTGTAGGGGCGAACCTATGTGTTCGCCCTCTTGGCCATAATTAATTGCATAGATCGTAAAAAAACTGATTTTGGACACTTATTTCTCATCTCTGCCTGTGAGGAATGTATGCCTTATTTCTATTGTGTCTAATAATTGGACATAAGATGAGGATGCGCCAGATATGTTTTTAGCTGTAACATGTTATTAATTAATGGATTATGGTAATCTTCCCTACTGTACAAATATTGGACATAGGCGTACAACAATCTGTAATCAAGTATGGTGAGGGATGCTGTTACCCCTTGTTTTCATTATAGTTGCGTTGTTTTACGCTATGTGTGGAAAATGGACACTGCTCGTTTTAGAGTTGAGAGTTGAGGGGAGTTGAGAGTTGAGAGTTGAGGGGAGTTGAGAGTTGAGAGTTGAGAGTTGAGAGTTGAGGGTTGAGGGGAGTTGAGAGTTGAGAGTTGAGAGTTGAGAGTTGAGAGTTAGATTAAAAAGACAACTCCCAACTCCCAACTCCCAACTCCCAACTCCAAAACTCTCAACTCCTAACTCTCAACTCTCAACTCCCAACTCTCAACTCCAAAACTCCCAACTCCCAACTCCCAACTCTCAACCCTCAACTCCCAACTCCCAACTCTCAACTCCCAACTCCAAAACTCTCAACTCCTAACTCTCAACTCTCAACTCTAAACCCTCAACTCTCAACTCCCAACTCCCAACTCTCAACTCTCAACTCTCAACCCCTACCTTATCACCGCCAATTTACCATACCGTTTGCCCTGCGTATTACTGATCATGTACAGATAGACACCGCTGGCTACAGATTGTCCATCGCTATTTGTCAGGTCCCACTTTGCCTCTGTTGCCTTTGTGCCATCAACATCCGTGAGGGTTTGGACTAATTCACCGCTTAGGGTAAATATTTTGATTGTTGCCTTGCCAGAGAAATCAAACCGCATGTGCGAGAGCGTAGTTGGGTTTGGGTATATCTTCAGGTCGGCAAATCCTGGAATGCTTGATTTTTTGGCAATGCCATCAGCCTTAGCAATAATCTGGAAATGCCTGATATTGGATTCACCATCAATGGCTGATGAGTGATAGGTGCAACCTGTGCCTGCTCGCATATCTATGGAAAGGCTTGTTTCTATATCCTTCAGACTTAACCCATACCCGGCTGGCAATTGCTCCTTATCCCAGCTAATGTTTACATCCCCGGAAAGGTTTGTCCTGATAGCAGCATCCCAGGCTATCACACCATCACCAACCTGTCGCATATCCCAGTCAAATCTGTCAAATATATCCTCCTCTGGATGGGTGAAGTACAGGCTGACAAATTTACCCTGCGGCTCTGGTGGCTCTGGTCTGTCATTCATATCAAGCCCGATGGATGAATCACGACTTATACCAAATCGAGGACAATAATTTGCCTTGTCCTCATATCCCCCGGCTGTAATGTGCAACCCAACTTGCCATGTATCAAGGGATACCACAACTGGTGATAACTGAAGGCTATTTGTGGTAGTGCTACTGGCTGATATATTCGGCACAATCAACTGGCAATCACTCAATGCCGCAAACCAATATCCCTGCCATGGCTCAAGTCTGTTTGCCAACTGATAATTTCCATCCACGAATCCATACAAGACATCCATGACCCAGCCAGAAGCCACTGCTTCCTTTAATCCCTTCCTCACCCCATCCTTTTGCACTGCAACCTTTGACCAATCAGGGGTAAAATCAAACGGACAGCCGATCATGTTCCAGCCAGTCTGTAGGGGAATGGTAAATTCAGATGAGGATGATATCGCCCCTTCAGGTAAATCAAGATTAATCGTTGCATCGTCCAGTAAGCCAAGCCAGTAGCCTTTGCCCAATCCCAACTTTGAGTAGACTTGAGTGTAGCCTGCCCGATTATATTCATAAATGTAGTTAGCTTTATCATAGCCCATCATCCCAAATACCGATGACTTGACTGGCATGGAGACCATGTGCCAGCCAGAGGAAAACCGCTGGCTGATTATCGGAGGCTTCACCGAGAGGCTGAATTGCCTCAAGCCATCGCTGTCAGACTTAAAAACCACAGGGGCAAGAGATCGGACAGGGACGAGTCCCCTGCTTTTGACAGAGGCAAGCTCTGTCCCTACACTTAGATTCCATGTTTGTCCACTTTCCGTATCCGTAAGCATTATTTCATATCCCTTTGTGTTACCCACAATATTTTCCATTGTCAGGGTAATCTCTGTCCCGGCTGGCATATTTGTCTGCACCTCAAATAAATACTGGTTATTCCCATACATCTGCCGCATATCCTGCATAAATTTGCCAAACACCAGCCCCCACTCCGGATGTGGAAGGTATATCTGGATGTAGTTACCCTGTGATGGTGGTGGTGGCAAAGGCAGGTCATTCCATTGATCAAAGCCATCTGTTGATCCATAAGAATCAGCACCAAGCTGTATGCTTGCCAGCTGACCACCCACAGAGGCAGTTATGGGAAGCAACCACTGTCCATATTCCTCAATAGGTGAAATCACTCCATCATCTATGGGTAATATGGGAATACCACCCACAATTGTTTCATCTGAACCATCCACATTGTTGGTGCGATCATCTATGATAATCATGCCCATATCTGTTTGTTTGCCATTGCTTGCAGTGCCCTGTTTGGGTATTCCACCGGTCTGTATTTTATCGGTATCCATTGGGGTAGCAACTGTCGTACTTGTGGCAGAACCATTATCCTGGATTCCTGCCTTCGCAGGAATGACATTGGATTCTGTGGCAGAACCGTTATCCTGGATTCCTGCCTTCGCAGGAATGACATTGGGTTCTGTGGCAGAACCATTATCCTGGATTCCTGCCTTCGCAGGAATGACATTGGGTTCTGTGGTAGAACCATTATCCTGGATTCCTGCCTTCGCAGGAATGACATTGGATTCATCCTGGATTCCTGCCTTCGCAGGAATGACATTGGGTTCTGTGGCAGAACCATTATTATTGGGTTCATCCTGGATTCCTGCCTTCGCAGGAATGACATTGGGTTCTGTGGCAGAACCATTATCCTGGATTCCTGCCTTCGCAGGAATGACATTGGATTCATCCTGGATTCCTGCCTTCGCAGGAATGACATTGGGTTCATCCTGGATTCCTGCCTTCGCAGGAATGACATTACCTCTAACCCCTGCCAGCACCTTCAACCCCTGATAATCATCAGCCACAAACACATAATCCCCCTGCATTGCCACGCCAAACGCCTTGCCACCTGTCTTATACGAGGATAGGAGGGTTGGCTGTGCCGGGTTGGAGACATCAAGTACGAATAATCCCGCTGCCTCACAAACCACAAAGGCTACATTGTCCCTGACCATCACATCCCAGGCAAAGCCATTGGTCTTATACGAGCCAGTCTTGACAGGCTTTGCTGGATTAGATATGTCAATTATCTGTAATCCACCAGAATAGTCGGCAATATAGGCATATTTCCCAGAAAGCCAGATGTCATAGGCAGAGCCAGGGGTATCATATTGTCCCACCAATTTTGGACCATACGGATTGGAAACATCTATGACAACAAGTCCGCTACCATCATCTGCCACAAAGGCATACCCATCCCTGACACAAACCCCTCTGGAAATCCCATCCGTGTTATACTTGCCAATCTTTTTTGGTGTCTGTGGCTTAGAAATATCCACTATCTGTAACCCGGTCGCTCCTGCAGCTACATAGGCATAATTTCCAGAGATAGCGATATCATAACAAAAACCATCAATTGCCAGGCTTGAAACAAGAGTAGGCTTGTTGACATTGGATACATCAATCACCATCAATCCCTTGGTCCCAGCGGCTGTGTAGGCATAATTGTCCACAACAACTGTATCTCGACAGGAGGAAGCTGTATTGTATTTGCCCGCAAAAACGGGTGAGGCTGGCTGGCTGATATCCATTATCTGTAGCCCGGCAGTGTCGCAGGACATGTAGGCATAGTTGTTTTTCAGGAATATGCCGTAGGACATGCCATCGGGCTTGAAACTGGCAATCAGTGTCATTGAACTAACGATTACTGTCCCTGTCCCAACAGCAGTTGCACTCGTTCCAATGGTCCCGTTTCCTGTCTTAACAACAGTTGCACTTGTCCCAACAACGGTTGTGGAGGTAGTACCTATGGTAATGGTTTTTGTCCCATCAAACACCAGCATCATTGGCTCAGTGGTAAACGACATGACCTTGCGACCCGTTGACATCATCATGGTCTCTTGATTCTTTGCTGTATTCTGAAGAAACTCCAGCTTGGTATTCTGCCGTTTTCTAAGCGTAAAATATACTGTGGCAATCGTCCCATTCCCATTGGCACTACCGGTCATCAGTCCGGCGGCATGACTTACAAAGCCGGCAGTATTCTTGATATCAGAGGCAATCTTTGGCAGGAAGGCATCATCCCCTTTAGTCCGATTAACCGCAAGGACAGTGGGGTCAAAGCCAAGGAAGAAGTCCATGCTGGTTAATGAGGATACACCCTCAACCTTTATATTGACAGGAAATTCTGTATTAACCTTAATTTTATCCATATTTTGGGGCAATTCAAGGAAAAGATGGGCGGATTGGACAGAGACGAGCCCTGTCCCTACGGCCAACATCGGTGCAAGTTGCACTGTCTGTTGTCCCACTGCCTTGAAATAATTATCCCTTAATATGGCAAAGTCAATTGTATTTACCTTATTATCCCCATCAAAATCAGCATTGATATAGCCATTTCTATTCAATGCCCCTGTATCCAACCAGCCAGCATCAGTCTTTGTCTTAAAGTATGCTTCCCGCAGGCGACCAAAGTCTATGGTATTAACCATAGCGTCACCATCTGCATCACCATTTATCAGGGTCAGGGTGCCAGAGATGGTTACCTGCTGCTGACCAATAACCTCTATACCCTTCCATATATTTGGTGTGAGACCGGGACCATTTGCACGAATATTTGTTTTGCCCGGTGGAATCCTTTTGAGCAGAAAATAGCCCGCAAGATTGGCAGTTGTCGTAAGTTTTGTATCTGGTACATCAATATATATTCCAGAATATGATCCAACCCGGGGAATATCAATGGCAACGAATCCGTCCACCCGTCCAAATTCAACAATAGATACATTCTTCTGGTCCGTAGCAATAAAGGGAATGTCCCTGGCAACTGAAACAAGTTTTGTCTTTCTGTTTGCATTTTGATTAAAATCAAAGGACAATGTAGCATTACCCTTCTTTTTTGCCATAAATATGAACTCGGTAATTGTTCCATTACCCGTGATACTCCCGCTCATTACCCCGGCAGCATAAGAAATGGCTCCAGTGTCAATCCTTGAGGCTATTTTTTGGATAAAGGCAGTATCCTTAATCCCGATGGATTCAAATAACTCTGGATCAAACGACAGGAATAAATCCATGTTTGTCAATCCTACAACCCCCTCTACCCTGATGGTCACGGTAAATGTTTCTCCAACCCCAACCTCACCTGGTGCATCCAACAACAGGGTCGTTTTTACACTTGGTGTAAGTGTGGCATAAATATTGGTGGTTTGCTTTGTTTGGACAGAGACAGTACTTGTGAATGGATAATAGTTAACCTTTTGTATGCTCAGGGTATGACTGCCGACCATAACATCATTGATGGTCAAGCTGCCTGTGCCAACAAAAATGCCATCAAGGTAAACCTGAGCATCTTTCACATTGGCAGCAACTGAGATGAAGCCTGGCGGTGGGACAATGGTTTTGAATGAAAATCGGTAAGCCACTGTCAGCTTATTGCCGGGTAACGAATTATCTCTTGCATCAGTGGAAATGGTGCAGGCATAGGTGGCATTTTCATTAAATCCATCATTAGTAATGGTCAATTGTGTTTTATCCTCGTTCCACCCAAATACCTTGCCCGAAATATCAGGGGAAATGCTGAATGCCTGCTGGACAGCAGTCTGGTTCATGGGCTTGCTGAAGCTGATAATCAGGGGCTTATCCACAGCAATATCCCTTTCTCCATCCTTAATATTTGCCCCTGTAACTGTGGGCATGATACAATCAATCCGGACATCACCATCACTCATATCATGAGCTGTAGCACTATTTGAATCCGTCACCACAGCCTTTACCCGCAGGTCAAGGGTATTTGTCCCGGGCACAACCCAGGGGTAAAAAGACAGGGTGCTATCTGTAATAATCGTATTATCAAAGGTTTTGCCTTTATCCATAGAATAATACAGAGACACCT
Source organism: Candidatus Desantisiibacteriota bacterium (assembly GCA_043806395.1). Lineage (GTDB taxonomy): Bacteria > UBA9089 > CG2-30-40-21 > CG2-30-40-21 > CG2-30-40-21 > CG2-30-40-21. Next base: position 9,919 of record JAZDHC010000154.1, read on the forward strand.
TATAGGGTGAAACACCACCATTAATATTCCATGTAACATTATTAGATGCTGACCCACTTAAGGTTTCACTCCCATTGGGAAATGTAAGGACAACGCTGAGTGTGCCGGGCACAAAATTATAATCCACGGTTACGCTCCCAACAGGAAGCTCTGGAGGCATTGGAATCTCTAATGCTCTCATGGCATTAGAGCCATCAGTAACGAATGCCAGCCCCTTGTTTATGCTGATATCGTAGCTGTCAGCTATTGGTTTACCACTATTTTCTATATACTTCTGGATGAGCTTTGGCAGCTTTGGGTTGGAAATATCAATGACTCGCAAGACGAAAACATTGAACAGTGTTGAGTCCTTTTTGTAACTAACCGTATAGGCATAGTTTCCACGAACAATGGTTCTATACATTGATTCATCCAACATATCTGCATTGTATTTACCAACAAGTATTGGTGCCTCTGGATTAGAAACATCAATGATTTGAAGCCCACCGGCACCATAGGAAAGGTAGGCATAATTTCCAGAGACATAGACAGCACAGGCTTGTGCACCAGCCTTAGCACTTGTCAATTGAACATATCCAGCCTCTTTTATGTTAGAGGGATCGCTGACATTGAGTATCTTTAATCCAGTAGTAGCATGTGCCAGATAAGCATAATTACCCCGCACATAAACACCATATACTGTATTTCGAGTGGCTTGTTCATAGATACCTTTGTCAACAGGCTTTTTTGGATCCGATACATCCACTATCCTTAAGCCAGTAATATGAGCCACGAAGACATAATTGCCCAATGGATATATATCATACACTCGGCTTGATATCCCAAAGTTGCCCACCACTGTTGGTGTAGTAGGGCTTCCGACATCAATAATACGAACGCTTGTTGCCTGAAAGTCACTTTGATAATTGATAAGATAAACGAATTTACCATCCCCGACAAGACCATTTATAGTTCCACTAAGTTCATATTTTCCTACCCTCTTTGGGGATAAAGGGTTGCTGATATCAAGGCTATACATCCCTTTTGAGCCCTCCCCAAGATAGGCATAATTTCCATTAGTATAAACACCGCAATAGCTTTCACCACTGCCAGTATATTTTCCAACAACCGTGACTGTTCCTGTTTTACCTGTGGAAAACTTAAACCTGCCAAGTGCTGGGTCAATGCCTACCTCCCCTGAATTTATGGTTATATTTGGCCAGCCAGCCACATCAGACAGGTCAATACCTACTGGTTTTTTCTTGTTCTCTACATTAGTATACTCTGTCGAGCAGACATCTATGCCATTATCATATATCCGCATCCCGTCATCAGTATTGAAAAGACTGGGTGCCTCGGTTCGTGAGATGGGCAAGCCATTTCTTCTGGTTAATTGCTTCTCAGCATTTAATCCGGAAAACTTGAACGAAGCCGGGTTATTGTCTCCGGCATTGCCAGCCGGTTGCTTTCGTATTTCTAAGGCATGGGCAGTGGTGGAGAGGCAGATAAGGGCGGAGATGATAAGTATTGCCATGGCATGGGGTAGGGATTTATTCAGCATTTAGTGTGGTCTCCTTTTGTTTACGATTATTTGTACATTACCGCATAATGTATCGGAGGGCTTTAGCCCTCCAATAAATGGAAGGCTGAAGCCTTCCGATACATTTTTCCAACTAATTCATTACTTCCCCATCATCTATTGGTGCAATATCCATGAATTTGAAATGCGTGCTTGCGGCATTTTTTAATCCATTGTCTGTCCCTTGGTTGATGGTCACCGCTGGTGGTGCAGGAACATTTACGCTGGTCGTATTCACTTCAGGTGCTAATGGTGGTGCCTTGTTGGGGGTAGCACTATCACCAGAGGATGCCTGTGGTGAACCTGCAACTGTAGTCGTGCCTTGTTGTTCCTTGCTGGCAGGGGCAGGGGGTGGGGTTTGCTTTGTGTTCATGGGCGTTATTGTATCCACCTTGCTGGTTGCGGTCCCGCTGGCAGGGGTAGCACCGTCCCCAGCCTTTGCCTGTGATGAGCCTGTAGGCGTGCCTACAATCGATGCAGTTGTTGCATCATTGTTGACCGTGGACTGCGGACTATTGACTGTCGTGACTATCGCAGTCGTACCAACAACTGGTGCTGCATTCCCGCTGATTACTGCTGGCGTTGTTGTGGTCGCATCAGTAATAGATGTTGCTGATTTATCCACCGCAGTCGCTGTCTCCTCTCCACCATCAAAATCTATCCCATCCGCAGCCTTATCAAAATCAACAATCTTTTTCACCTCCGCAGCTTCTGTTGTGGTTGCCGTACCCTTTGCTGTCTCTAATGGGACATTAATGCCCGGCAGCACAGGCATCTTTTTCTTATCATCCTTCTTTTTCTTCAAATGCTCCGGGAAGTTTTTCTCCTCAATAAACATCCCCAGAGCAAACCGTTGTACGGCTATCCATGGAACTAATGGCTCTTTCTTCTTTTCCCCTGTTTCTAATAGCATCATCCTTTGCTTTGGCTTTGGTGACCCAAACCTTAGTGAGGTTGAGAGGCGATGAGCATTACCGAGAGAGTCATACGGGGCAAAGGCATAATCAAGTAAACACTTATTACCTGTTATTCCAAATCCAAAACCAAATTTTCCTGTATCTGCTCCCATTCTATACCCTGCCCGAAGCATGGTATTAAGCCCTGCCACCTTTGGCATGGTTCGTTCAATACCAAGGTTTGTGGTTCGTTGTCCATCATTGGGCATATTCACATCCATACAAATGATAGAATTAGTCAATTGATAGCTTAGCCCAAATCTCATCCGAAATGGCATTGGGTCATCAACTACGCCCTGCTTTTTATCACTGGCTTTTATGCCAATATTTTGTACAACTGCCCCAACCACCAGATTGTGTATTGGGGTATGGCATAATCCGCCAAGGTCAACCACAAGATTGCTGGTATTCTTATTATCAATGCCCTGTTTTACGAATTTTAATCCTGCCCCAATAGCTGCACCTTGTCCAAACATCCGGCTAACAGCAAGGGACATGGCCATATCATTTGCCTTAAAATCACTGTTCATGTTGCCATTAGTCTTATTATACCTTTTTATCCCATCCACCCCAAGCATGGACAATGATACCCCCAATGCCCCTTTATTCTTGTTGGGACGGACGAAAGCAAGGTATTCACTGTTAACATCTTGAAAATAAGAAAGATGCGTGGCCATAACCTCTGTTTGCGTAAGCTGAGAAAGACCAGCAGGATTCCAATAAATGGCACTAATATCATCTGCTAATGCACAAAATGCCTCTCCCATGCCTGCGGCACGGGCACCAACACCTATTTTCAGAAATGCTGCCCCAGACTTGCCTGTATCCTTTGCCTCAACCCCACTGACTGATACCATTCCAATAATCAACAAAAATATCACTCGTTTTATCATTGACACACTCCTTAATATTTATTGCTTTAATTAGGATAACCATAAGGGCAGACACATAGGTCTGCCCCTACTTTTTCACCATAAGGGCAGACACATAGGTCTGCCCCTACTTTTTCACCATAAGGGCAGACACATAGGTCTGCCCCTACTTTTTCACCGCTATCTTGCATGTCTCCACCTTTCCACCGGCAGTAAGCACGCAAAAGTAAACCCCATCCGCTACGATATTGCCATCCTTGCTTCTGCCCTGCCATGGGATGTGATGACCACCCAGTTTTGGCTCCAAATCATCCCCCTTGCCTTCCCATTCCCAGATAAGTTCACCAGCTAAGTTGTAAACCTCCATAAAAGCACTATCCACCTTGTTTGGCAAATTGTAGAAAATAACCGTACCATCCGTTGTTGCAGTAGTACTGCCAATATATACCGTATCTCCATCACACGGATCAAATGGATTTGGATAATTATGCAAATCTACCTCATGGGAAATCACCGGTGCAAGTGGTACAAGCATAACCTCTTCAACCGTACTCACATTATTTGGCTTTATTGAAACAGCCTTCATGGCATAACCTGTTTTATAACCATCCTTAAATACCATAACAGAGTATGTACCCATTGGTATTCCATCAAGGCTATACCTGCCTGTGTTATCTGTATAACCAGTACTTGCCACTACCCCTGTCTCTTGTTGATTTATTTTCACTTGGGCATTATAAACGGGTATACCCTGATTGGTCACCGTACCTGCAACCCCTCCGGTGGGTACAAAATCAAAGGGCATAAACCGTTGAATTCGGTGATTGCCGGTGTCTGCAATATAGATATTATTCTTATCATCTATGGCTATTCCCTCTGGAGAAAATATCTGTCCTTGAGCCATTCCCTCCTGCCATGGATAGATACCAAGCTGATTCCCCAGTCTATCCATGATATGCAGGCACCTATTTACTCTATCTAAGATGTAGAGCCGATTTAATGAATCCTTTGCAATGCCGCAGGGATACTGGAATTGTCCATCATCCTCATCAAGTCCTGGCTTACCTATTGTCCTGAGTTGTCCACCTTTCTCATCAAAAACCCTGATCAAATGCTCAGTATGACAAACCACGAAAACCTCTCTTGAAGTAGCACTTGTTTCTATCACCTCTATATCTAATGGCATATTAAGAACAGCCCATTTGGTAATCATATTCCCGTTCCGATCCAATACCTGTATTCGATTATTAGAGGTGTCAACTATATAGGCATTCCCGATTGAATCAATGGCTATATCCTGCGGGTACTTAAATTTACCCTCCCCTGATCCAAGCTCTCCCCAACTGTCAATAAACACCCCGTTATTATTAAAGCGTTGAATGCGACTATTGTAAGAATCCGTAATATAGACCCTATTGTTATTATTTCTATCTATGGCAATCCCGGTTGGGGTATCAAACAGCCCTTTCTCAAGCATGGATGACTTACTGCCCCACGCAGTAATAAATTTGCCGTCTTGAGTAAACTTCTGAATCCTATGATTATCTTTATCTACAACGAACATATTGCCATTAGAGTCAAAAGCCATATCTACAGGTGAATTAAATCTTCCCGTTTCAAAGCTGTTTTTACTTAATAAGCTTATAAAATTTCCTTTATTATCAAACCTCTGTATACAATTATTTTTTCTATCTACAGCATAAACTGTTCCTTCTTTATTAACAAACAACCCGGCTATATCCCCAAATTGTCCAGCCCTGAACCCTGTCTTACCACCCCATCCACATTTTTTCTGGAAATCCAGCCCAAAGCCATAGATATATTCATATTTTCCATTCATATCCTCTTTCTTTGCAGTTAGATAGATGGATTGGTTATTATTGGTTGCAATCCCGGTCAGTGTCCCAAGACTTTCATCCTTCAGGCATACAGATATCATGGTAAAGGTACCCTCAATATATATCTTCTGGATACGATGATTACCTGTATCAACAACATATAACATGAAGTCAGTAGGGTTATAAACAATATCCAAAGGGGCTAAAAACTGTCCTGAGCCTGTCCCTGTCTCCCCTATCTTGCGAATAGACAATCTCTTGCCATCAAACTCCCAGATACAGCCTTTATCGCTATCAGTCACATATACTAAGCCATTTCTGCCAATTGTTATCCCGCAAGGCTTGCCAATATCCCCCTTGCCCCACACACCAAAAACGACACCATCTTTGTTTAATCCCAGAACGCACTTAAGATCAGCATCTATCACAAAGATGTTTCCTTTATTATCCGCAGCCACACCAATGGGTTTAGAAAGCATGTCCAGATCATTTCCATAAAACTCCTTCTCCAGCTCACCCTTTGGATTAAACCTCTGCACACATTTTTTGCCTGTATTTGCCACAAACATATAGCCATCAGTATTCACAGATACATCTGACGGCTTATCAAAATCATACTTATGATATTCCCCAGGGAATTCGGCAGAAAATACAAGATCCTTGGCATAAACACTGCCTGTTATTAAACATAATATCAACCCTAACCATAATATCTTTTTCACTTAAAAACCTCCGAATTAATAAAATAAAGATTCACCGCAGAGACGCAGAGACACAGAGACACAGAGAAGAAGCAGAGAAGAATTAATCCACAGCTAACAAGCAATTTTAATAAAAGAAAAACAACAAACAAAAAAATCTTAATCTGTGTAATCTGTGGATAGATTCTTCTCTGCGTCTCTGCGCCTCTGCGGTGAATTTTCCCCCTCACTCAAACTCTATCTCCGCCTCTTTCTCAGCCATGCCAAAATTAATCCCTTCAATCTCCTGCTCTGGCTTAAGATCCACATCAAAAAATTCAGGGGTAGTCATAACATATCCCTTTGGCAAACCAGACTTATCCATTCGCATCCGTATTTTGTTTGGCGGGATATTGGTAAACCTGTACAACCCACCGGATTCAGTAAAGGTAGGGGCATCATTAGCATACACAATTATATCACTATCACTGGTCTCCCCTGCATCCAAAACACCGTTCCTGTTCTCATCTATGAAAACCCTGCCATGAATAGTTCCAGCCTTCTGGAGTGGAAATTTAAGCTCAATACCCTTGCCTGCTTCTACCTTGATTGTTTGTTCCAACTCTGCCACGCAGATAAAATCAATGGGTACTGAACCAAGGTCAATATTCAGGTTATAGACCCCAACAGGGACATCCACAAAACATGCCTTTCCATTCTCTCCTGTCATAGTCACCTTTGCCTTATCCTTAGTTTCACTCTTTCCAAAGATAGCAACCTTTATTCCGGGAAGACCCTCTTCATTAGCTGAAAACACCCTGTTTGCATCCTCATCCTTAAAAACGCTGATGGATACAACGCCAAGTTTGGAAAACTCATTTTTATCAGGCAATTTTTTGGAGATAGAGGTCATATCATCCGGGGTCACGCCAAAACGAAACTCCTTTGCCTCTGTAAACTTTATATCATTTGCCATGTACTTAAGATAGTTCTGCCTGTTCTTTTCACGAAAGGTAAAACTCACCTTCCAGTTAAATTTTTGCTCATTTTTAGAAAAAAATTCCAGGTCCATGTTTAATGGATAATTGGGAAATTTATATGTCAAATTTGCCTTTTTCTCTGTACTCATCCTTTCCACGAAGTTTATCTTGCCATTGCTCTTATATTGGTTTTCTTCCCTCTGGCACACCCGCTGCAAGCTCCCGGTAAGATTACGGGTCAGTTTTTTCTTAACCCCAACAGTAATGTTTTCTCTGTTAATGTCACTATTGGCAATGGTTTGATCATCTATACCTGTTATATTATAACTAACCCACGGATTAAACCCATTGTAAGAATATCGCAGGCTGATATCCCTTTTAAGGGAGAACTGCTCCTTCAGCTTGTCCTTTGAAATACTATCAGTCCTTTCCAGACCTATCCCTGATGAGACAGAGAGAGGAAATTGCGGCAAAAAATCCATCTTTACAGACAGATAATTTACCAGATTCTTATCATTTTGATTAATTAACTCCCTGAAACTCTGCTGCTTTGTAAGTGTCAGGGTAAACTCTTTGGAAAAATTCCATCTATACCCTGAATTCCAACTATATCCCAAGCTCTTAGTATTAGAAGAGCCTGATTCACCATTAGAGAATGCCCCGTCAATCCAGAACTTTTTCCCCAGCTTAAACTTACCATCAAGTTTCCACAGGGAGGTATTATTTGCTACCCAGGGGCTATTTGCAACAGAGTATTCGGTATTCAGCTTAATCTCCCCTACCCTTCTGGAATCAAATGAGCTATTTATCTTCCATCTATTAATATCATTGTATGAAACCTGTCCGTTTGAACTTGAGTATTCGCCATTTAACTGCATATTGCCTATTTTAGTGGCTGTGCCATAGCCAGTGCTTAATTTCCAGATGGAAGTATTGCTGCCAATATTATGATATTTTCCATGAGGAGATGTTATCGAGTATTCACCATTAACCTTCATGCTGCCCCGTCCGGTGGCTGTACCATAGCCAGTTGATAACCGTAAGTTCGAGGCATTGCCATCATCAGAAAAGCCCATCCCCATGCTTGCTCCATTGAAGCCATACGAACCATTCAGTGCCAGAGCCTGCTTGGCATTAATCAAGGAATACTTAAAATCACTGGAAACCCTTTTCAACTTAAACACCCCTCCTATCCGATACCCATCTCCACCAAAACTACCTGTTTGATAATCCATGCTCATGTTCATGGGATAAACGGTTGTGGTTGTTGTAGCAGTTGGTAGTTGGCAGTTGACAGTTGACAGTTGACAGTTGACAGTTGACAGGACAGAACTGCTGCCGACTGCCGACTGACTGCTCTGTGTTCCTGCGGACTGCTGACTGCTGACTGCCAACTGACTGCTCTGTGTTCCTGCCGACTGCTGACTGGCAACTGCTGACTGACTCCCTGTCTCCCCCGCCACTTTCCAGAACAAGAGGGGCATACTCAAACTACCACCAATCGCATCCCCTGCTACAGTATCCTTAAAACAAAAGGTATTAGCGGTGACACCTGATTTAGCAGTCAGATCAATCTTCCCGCCATAAACATCACCACCTCTACTTGATAATCCCTTAAAGAAAAGAGGCGTGATTCGTTCATGCCATAGTTTTTTATTAGAGGCAAGCCTTACGCCCTTAATCTGTGGGGCAGAGGACATCAGCCCTGTAACCCCTGGCATGATATCCGGACCAATACCCAAATCCACAGAAGGGTTGAAAATATCCACCCGGGTATAGTTAAGCACAAGGCTTTTCTCTTGCAGGTTTATATTCCCCTTCAATATTGGGCTAAACGAAATCAATCTTTCCCGACCACGAAGGTTCAGGTCAAAATCAACGCTACTTAATCCCTTATCCGTTCCCTCAATGCCTATGGAATAATTCCCTTCTCCATAAACAGCAAAGGCATTTTCAGAGACAACTGTAGTTAAGGCTATGATAATTGCTACAATATAATACATCATTTGTTAAAATCTTGTCTGCGTGGAAGGATTACTTCGTGATTCGTGCCACAAGGCATAAATCACGGTTGTGAGTTATTGATTGACTCAAGGAGAGTGTTTCATCCTCAAAATATGTAATACAGTATGATAATACATGCAAATACATAAATTGTGCCACTTATAAAGTAATACATGCTTTACCTTCATCCTTCTGTGTTTCCCTAATTCCCACTTATCAAAGGGGGTTAGGGGGTTGTTCTTTTCTGTACCTTCTGTTTTCCTCTACCTTTAGCCTTCTGCCCTACTTAACCGCTTTTGCCGCCTTAATCTCTTCCAGTGTTGTCCAATTATAGGTAGACATTGTAGAGAGTTTTGCCTTTTTCCCGGCCATCTTTGCTGCCCCATAATCAAAGAATACAACAACTGTATATTCACCCTTAGCCAATTTCACCGGGTCAGTTGTTTCATAATCAATGATCTCTGTAGGCAGGATCATCTGTCCATTAAGATCCCCCTTTGCCACGGTTTCATCCTTACTATTCTTAATCACGAACTTTCCATCCGGTGCAGGCATAAATAGCGGGACATTGCCAGTATTCTTTACACTAACCTTTAGCTTCACCCCATTGGCATCGTGATAGGCTTGAATACTCTTAATCTCAATCTTTTTCTCTAAGGTATCAGTTACCTCCAGCCCAAGAAAAGAAACTACCTCACCAGCTGCCACAACACCACCCTTCTTTTCTAATGGCTTTGTAACAAAACAGGCTAATCCCCAATATCCGCCCTTAGCATCCTTTGGCACCTTAACCGTATAGCGGACAATCTGGTGTTTATCAGCACCAAGCAAAAAACCCTCTGGTTCAATGATTACCCAATCAGTAAGGCTCTTGGGATTTTTACCTGCTCCAACAAATTCCCTTTTTGCCGTACGAGGATCTATAGACCAATCCTTGAGTTGGACCTTGATATAGACCTCTTTATCTGCCCGATTATAGAGATCAAATGTCCCATTCTTTGTCTCACCTGGTGCAGCCTGAATCTTCACTACACTCGGCTGCACAGAAACAGCCTCTACATTCACACTGGCAATCAGAAATAACATTGCCATTAACCACATTCCTTTCATTCGAACCTCCTGATATTTTTTATCGGGCAGACACATAGGTCTGCCCCTACAGTTCACAACTTACAGCTTAGCCAGGCAAGATTCAGGACCCGTAAGAGCAAGGGAGGGCAAGCCTTACCTTTCCCGAATCCAGCCACATCTAAGCTGTAGGTTGCAAACTGCCATCGTAGGGGCGAACCTATGTGTTCGCCCTCTCAAACACAGGGCGAACACATAGGTTCGCCCCTACCCCATTACTATCCCACTATCGGAATTAATGTAAATGTCAAGGTATTTGAGTATTCGCCCTCTGTATACCTTGCCAGATTAGAAACACCAAGCTTAAACACTACCAATCTTGGGTCACTGGTGGACATCTTAACCCCAAAAAGGTATTGCGCCTCATTGTGTAATCTCAACCATGTGGCTCTTGCCATATTAGAGCCAGTACTTTCAGATGGATATGTTTGAGCTGATGCCTCTGCCCCTTCGAGCTTGTTTAGTAACACATAAGTCTTTTCAGTCTGTACGGTCAGATAAGTATCATCCAATCTTAAAACCCCTTGTGGACCTGCTGGCTGGACACCATGGATATAAAGATTGGCTCCATCCTGAGCATTAGTAAACAGGGTGATTGAAATAGCATCTGCTCTTTCGGCAAACCCCTTACCAATATCTGAATTTGCCGAATTCATGACATCATTATTGGCTGAAGCACCGCCATCAGGATAATTAATAACACTGGCTACCGTTAGATTACGGGCATAATCCTCTGGTCCAGGAGTAATTGTCTCCCTCATATCTATGCCAACAAGCTCAATTATCTGTGGCACCTTTAACCCTATTTGAGCATCCTCCTGCTGCATGTCCGCTGCATACCCAGAAACAGCTATCATACCTATCACTAACACACCTGACAATATTCGTTTCATACCAAACAAACCTCCTTGTATTATATTCGCTGTATCAGCGTTATCAGATGACAGGATTCGGGATGATAAGAATCGGGAGGGTGATTTCTTAACGATTCCCGAATCCATAATCTGTTGTTGCCAAAAAAAAATCACGAGACCATGAACATGTCAAAACAAAAGACATGTTCATAACCTCGTGATTTTAATAACACGCCGTAGGGGTGACAAGACACTCCTACGGCATACCACATTCATCGAGTAATCATCTTTTGTATACCACATTCATCTTTTGACTAACTCAATATACCACTATTAAGCCAATCACATTTTTGTATGTAACATTCATCGGTTTGGCATGATTCACTTTTGAACTATGCCACCATTTTTTAACAAAAAAAATCACGCCCTTTCACAATCCTTTAATTACAGTATGATTTGTGAACGCGTGATTATTAGAAAACTCATTATTTACCCACCACCTTATTTATTTTTTTTATAGCAGGGGCAGATTATTCTCTGCCCCTACAGTTAAAAGGGGATTTTCCCTTCATATCTCAGAAGAAGTTGATATAAATTAACAGCACAAAAATATTACCAGAACAAGTAATCTTCGCTAAAACTTAGCCCACATTATCCAACGATTGGCATAAGGGTGAATGTAAGTGTGTTGGTATATTCGCCCTCTGTGTATCTCGCTAAATTGGCAATGCCAAGGTTGATAACTATCAGTCTTGGTGCCGCTGTGGACATCTTTACCTCAAACAGGTGTTGAGCCTGATTGTGGATGCGAAGCCATGAAGATGCTGCTGTGTCTTTTGCATTAGTGCTAAGCTGGAAATCCAGACCATCAACGATTGAACCACCCATACCATCTCTTGGGTTATCCACAACGGGAACAGTATTAGAGGGTGTTTTTGTTCCAGCACTCTCTGCCACTGCCATTGTCGTTGCGTTGGCATATGCACCTTCTAAGTCATTCTGCAAGATGTAAGTCTTTTCTGTGCAGACTGACACATAGGTATCTTCCAATCTTAAAACATTTGCCTGAGTAGCTGGCTGTGAACCGTGAACGAACAACGCTGCACCATCTTGAGCATTGGTAAATATTGTCATCTCTAAAGCGGCTGTTCTTTCTGCAAAACCCTTGCCAATACCATCATTGGCATCTGTCGTGACATTAGGGTCTCCTGCTTGATTACCATCTGGAAAATTTACCACTCTTGTTTTTTGCAGATCCCTTGCATAATCCTCTGGACCTGGTGTAATTGTCTCAGACATATCAATACCAGCCAACTCAATGAGTTGCAAACAATTCAAACCAATTGATGCATCTTCTTGCTGCATATCTGCTGCCATTGCTACTCCACTTGCTAATGCTACTGCTACTACGCTAACTAATAACTTCTTCATTTTTTCCTCTCCTCTTTTCCTTTTGGATTCTTTTTAGATTTTGTTGCTTTTTGGGTGTGAGGCATAAAGCCTCAAAGCAATTTACTTCTTCTGAGAATCATTGAAATTAGAGGAAAATCCCTTTTTTAAACTATCACCCCCTGTAAATCATATATGTTCATTAAACCCCACATCCACATTAAGTAGAACAAGCTTCGTCCAATTACTCAAACTAACTTGTTCTACCCGATGAATGTGGTATACATACCGCAATTTTGTTTACATTGTCTTGCCATTCATATAGCAAATTTCATGCCAAAATTAGAAACAGGCAGCTACACATAACTCAACCAATTGCCATTATTGGACTTATCATCTTATCATCTATGTTATCAGGGAATATTTTACTATTGAACAGTGTCCAATTATTAGAATGTTCAAAACCAGCAATTTCTGTGAAGTCTACAAGCAGCGTAATCTATAAGTCTAAATTCTACAGGATGTTATATGAGAGTGTCCAATTACAGACATGTGTCCAATTATTGGACTTTTGGGCATGGACAGGTGAAAAAAGTTGGTTCTATCACGATTTGTGTGGGTAAATAAGAGATAGGTTTATCTCTTTCATTCCACACCAGAGTATGTCATCTGGAGGTATTTCTACTTCCATGTGCGGGGGTTAAATGTATACTTTGGAGTGGTTAAAGCGATAAACCTTCTTCAATACATATTAAGAATGTTCTGCAAGGTTGATAAAAAACCAACTTTATCTTACCCACACAAATCGTAATAGAGCCCTGTAGATTAAGGATGGTTATATTAATGTCGAGCATATCACCCAAGGTATTAAGAAAAAGAAAAAAACATGTGCTTATTGTCCTTATCTCTATCCTATCCATCTTATTGCTATTTAATTTGTGGGGCTGGTCTTTTTACCTTCAAGCAAAACACTTTCTGGATGAGGAACTTGGTAAACGACTTATAGCTATTGCAGCAATTACATCCTTGCAAGTATCACCAGAATTGATAAAATCAATAAAGGAAAGAACCATAGATGATGCTCAAGCCTTCAATTTCAGAGAGTATTTAGCTACAGTCAATGAGGAGAACAATCTGGAAAGTGTTTTCATTATTGATAAGGAGAATAATTATATTCTTGATGCTGGATCTGTTCAATTAGAAGGGGGGAAATATCGATGTCTGAATATTGAAGATACTACTAAAATCCTTGATGCTTCGTTGGGTAAATCCTCTTGTTCCAAGCTATATCGTAATGGAAAGGAGATGTTTAAAACAGGTTTTGCCCCATTGAAGGATACTTCTGGTGAGGTAATAGCTATACTTGGGGTTGATGCCAGCCCTAAATTTTTGAGGGTTTTATCTAAGATACAGAATACTCTGATTTTTTTTGGGATAATCAGCCTTGCTCTGGGTGTTCTCTATGTATTTATTTTGCTTGCAGTTATAAATGGATTTATCTCTACCCAAGAGGCAATATTTCATGCAGAAAAGCTTGCCAGTCTTGGCCGTTTGTCAGCCGGGATGGCTCATGATATCAGGAACCCTCTGCAAATAATTAACAGTACCTATGAGTCATTAAGGAAACGGCATCTTCCTCAGGACATTCAAGATGAGATGTTTGATTATATTCCCGATGAGATAAAAAATTTGAACAAAAAGATCAATAGTTTTCTTTCACAGACTAAGGATGCCCCACTTGAGATTGAGTTAAATAATCTAAAGGTATTACTTGACCGTATCATTGAAAGGATGTCTCCAGATTTAGAAAGGGCAAATGTCAGGATAAATAATCATATCGAATCAGAGATTGGTGAATTTTATTTTGACAAACAACAGATGGAAGGGGTATTCCAGAACCTTATCCGCAATGCTATTGAAGCTATGCCTGATGGTGGAGTAATTACCATCAAGGCATATCCTTATAAGGGTGGCAAGCAATTTGTGGTTATTGATGTTTCAGATACTGGATACGGCATTAATCAAAGGGACCAGAAAAAATTGTTTGAACCATTTTTTACTACCAAAGAACATGGCTATGGATTGGGAATGTCTATTGTATTTAGAATAATTCAGAAACATGGCGGGGAAATAAAGGTAAAGAGCAAGCCAGGTCAAGGCACAACCTTTACCATCCTTTTGCCATGGAAACAGGAGGAGCTAATTAAATGAATCTCTTAATCGTTGATGATGAAAAAAGAATATTGATGCTCTTAAAGCAATCCCTTCAAGACGAGGGGTATGAGGTAGAAACAGCCAATGATGGGTTTGAGGCAATTGAACGGATTAAAAAGCATGATTTTGATCTGGTCATCACAGATCTAAAGATGAGTGGAAAGGATGGAATAAGTGTTTTAAGAGAAACAAAAGCCCTTTCGCCCCGTACAGAGGTAATTATGATAACCGCTTTTTCCTCAAATGAAACAGCGATTACAGCCATGAAAGAGGGTGTTTATGATTATCTTATCAAGCCGTTTGATACCAACGAATTAAAACTATTAGTAAAAAGGGTTGAAGAAAAGCAGCAACTAAAAAAAGACAATATAGTGCTTAAGGAGAAATTAGAAACACCCTATAATTTTGACAACATTATTGGCAAGAGTGCCAGTATGCACAAAATATTTGACCTGATAAAACAGGTTGCTCCAACCAATACCACGGTATTGATACTTGGCGAAAGCGGTACAGGTAAGGAATTGATTTCAAAGGCTATCCATTACAATAGCTCCAGAAGGGATAAGCCCTTTATGGCTGTTCATTGTGCAGCCATGGTGGAGACTCTCTTAGAAAGCGAGCTGTTTGGTCATGAAAAGGGGGCATTTACTGGTGCACATGTCAGAAAACTCGGACGATTTGAATTGGCAAAGGGTGGTACTATATTTCTGGATGAAATAGGAGAAGTCGCTCCATCTATTCAGGTGAAGCTCCTTCGTGTACTTCAAGAAAGGGAATTCTTTCGTGTTGGCGGAGAAACAGTGGTAAAAGCAGATGTTCGGGTTATTACTGCCACCAACAAGGATCTCGAACAGGCTATTAAGGGTGGTGATTTCAGAGAGGATCTGTTTTATCGACTGAATGTTTTCCCCATTATTCTGCCACCGCTTAAGGATCGACGGGATGATATCCCCGGATTGGTCAGGCATTTTGTCAAGAAATTTGGACAGGAAGGCAAAGAGATACGGAATGAGGTTATGCTCTGCTTGATGCAGTATAGATGGACTGGAAACCTTCGAGAGTTAGAGAATATAGTGGAAAGGGCATTGATTATTTCCGGGGATGGACCAATTACCCTATCCTGTATCCCAAGTCATATCCAAAATGAACAAGTATCTCCTGTCTCTGTAAATATTCCTGATGAGGGTGTATCTTTAGAAAAGATTGAACATGAATATATTCTTAAGGCTATAGAAAAAGCAAAGGGAAATAAGAGTAAGGCAGCCAAACTACTTGGTATTACCCGACGGGCACTTTATTCAAGGATGGAAAGGTTTGATAGGGGAGGGGATATTGAAGGAGAAATAGAAGAAGAGGAGTAAATATTATAGGGCATGGTTCAAAACTGTTCATTGTACATGCCATTAGTAAGTGCAACAATATTGCGGTCAGCCTGTCAGAATATGGGATTGAGGAAGGTGGATATATATACATAGCGGATTCGGCGTTGATTACAGAGGATAATCTTAAGAAGATAGGGCTGTTCATAAGTCGGCTACCTGCAACTTATAAGGAACATGATCGAATAATCAAAGAAGCCGTAGAAAAAAATAGCTGGCAAGAGATAGGGGTTATAGCCGAGACAAAAGGAATTGCGAGGCGACCAAATGCATATTACCGTGGATACGATGAGGGAGAAGTAAAGCTATAAGCACCCGACCATAAACATCTGTAACATTAATGTAGCGGAGGTCTTTAGACCTCCAATAGCTGGAAGGCTAAAGCCTTCCGCTACAAAAGTTATAGGTACTTATGGTCGGGTGCTTATATGGTTTCAAAATTTCCTCCTATAAAATTTTATGTAAAGTTTAAGCCCTTTATTATTATTTCCCATGTGAAATCATCCCCCAAAAAAGTCTCCAAAAAAATACATGAGCCTTTCTAAAGGTAGGGAGTTTTGACTTGCCCCATTTTCTTTCGTATTCATGGCTGGCAGTTTCCCTTACCTTATGCCCCATCCGTAAACATGTTATAATCATTTCATGTTCTATATCAAAGTCATTGGCTGCTAATTTCAAGCTCAAAAATACATCCCTTTTGATTGCCCTGAAACCATTCAGCACATCAGTCAATTGGGTTTTATACCTCAGGTTTATTATCAGGGTAATCAATCCACCGCCAACCATTCTAAGATAATTGGAGGTATTTCCGTGAAACTCATCGCTTCCGCCCATCATCCTTGAGGCAATGACCATATCAGCCTGTCCACAGGTTATCAGTTGAACCAAGTTAGGAATATCAGACGGTTCATGAGAGCCATCTGCATCTATAAAAACAAGGATATTCCCCTTTGCAGCCTCTGCACCCATTTTATAAGCATCACCCTTTCCCAGTCCATTATCTAAAATCACCCTTGCCCCGGCTTGTTCGGCAAACTCCATTGTTTTATCCTTAGAATGTCCATCTACAACCAGAACTTCATCCGCATAAGGCTTGACCTGTTTAACAACCGATTGTATTCCTCCAGCCTCATCCTTTGCTACGATAATTACGGTTATGGTTTCTGTACTCATATTTTTGCTCCTATCGCCAGATTACTTCTTCCGTCAGCTTCGCTGCCACCTTCCTCAAGGAGGAAGGCTTTTCCTAAGTCCCCCTCCTTGAGGAAGGTGTCACGCAGTGACAGGGGGAGTTATTTCTTTTGCTTGCCGTTAATTATATTGTAAATACCTGTCAGTTTGTTACACTGATTTGAACCATGCCCAAATTATTTAATCATATCCATCTGTTTCAATTTACTTTTTCCTCAACTTCCTATAAACCTCAGGCAATAAAAGTCTAATAACCTCTCCCATAAACTCCTCATCCTTAAACATTCTGACAAAGAACTCCTCATTTTGCTCATATCGAATTGCCGCAATATCCTTAAACTGCTGTTCAAATATTTTTTCAAAGGTTGATTGAGGGTTGTTTTTAGCAAGATCGACTAATCGTTCATTTGCCATGAAGTCCTGTGTTAGCTGTGCTAACACCTTATCCATTTCTAAAAAGTTGGTACCAAACCGCTCATTAATTTTTTCGATGATAACCGACAACGGCTCCTTTTTCTTATCTTTGCCCCCAATGTTCCCTTTGGCTGCATATATCTCTGAACTATCAAATATAGGGATACTACCCTCAAAGTCCTTTTCAATTTTGTATTTATCAAGCAAAACCTTGTCATCAACAATTATCTTATCCATCTTACCCTTGGGCATAAGCTTGAGTAAAAATTTTGCATAGACACTAAACTTTTGCATTTCTATATCAAACATTCTACAAACCTGCGTAATAAAGGCATAAAGCCGCAAAAAACGGGCAAGTCCTGTTTTTATCTCGTCTTGCTCCTTTGCGTCTTTTGCTGAAAAGCGGTCAAGTGCCGGTTGTAGTGAAGCGGCTAACTTTCCAATATCAGGTATTTCCTGCTGAGCTGTTTTATAATAAATTTTTGCAAAAAGCTCAATTTCGGACTGTTGCCACAAATGATATTCATCAAGTGTGTTTTTAATGTCCTTGATAATATTAGGGCTTGCTTCCTCTGACAAAATTACAGCTTGATAATACGGTTCAAATGATTTCTTTATTTCATCAGCAGTATTGACAAAATCAAGCACAAAGGTGTCTTCTTTGCCTGACATCGTGCGGTTTAATCGAGATAAAGTCTGCACTGCTTTAACCCCTGATAATTTCTTATCAACAAACATCGTGTGAAGTAGCGGCTCATCAAACCCTGTTTGATATTTTTCAGCAACAATAAGCACATTAAATTCATCAGAATTAAAATATTCGGGTAGTTGCTTTTCCTTAATACTCTTTCCGTCCGCAGTTTTGTTTAGTTTTTCCTCTGTATATTCTATCCCCTCATCGTTAACAACACCCGAAAAGGCAACCAAAATATCCAAATCATCGTATTTTTTATCTTTAATGTATCTCTTAAATTAAGGTCAAAAGTGTGTGGGATTCTAACGCCAGTTCTTTATCAAAAGAATTCACCCCACCCTTGATATATCCACCCTTAGTGATGAGATAATGTTCTATAGCTTCTTCAAGTTTTTTCTCTCTGTGGTCAAAATCAGACATTTTACACGACCTCCCTTATAATGTGAAAATTGCGTACAGGGGCACGGATTTTATACCATTTTCAAATCCGAAGTTTTTAGATGATACTCTTATAATATATTGGGGCGAATACTTTTTCCTGTAAATCACCATGCTTTTCGCCTTAGTATTGTGTGCAGCTTTAACCTCCACAGGAATTACATGTCCTTCTTTAACAATCAAAAAATCAATTTCAGCTACACCCTTTGATTCCCAATACATAAGGGCATATCCATTTGACGCCAATGCACAGGCAACATAGTTTTCCGTAAATGCTCCTGAAAACTGTTTGATTTCCGGAGAGTTTAAGGATTGCAATGTGATGCCGGCTTTTGCCGATAAAAGTCCAATATCATTCATATAAAGCTTAAAACTCGATAGATCCTGATAAGCAACAGGAGGCATATAGCCATGTTCGCACTTAACACATCGAAGAACCACACCCGAACTAACCAGCCAATCAATGGATTCACCGAATAACGAGGCACGAGCACCGCTTTTAATCATCTTATATTGAAATTTCTTATTCTCTTTTGCCAATTGTGTCGGAATTGAGTCATATGCTCCTTTTATGCGCATACTTTCAGTATTTGTTGCGTATTTTGTCATGTCGGAGATATATGCATTTAAAATTAACTCCTTTATTTCCCTTTCGTTTATCACAACTTGCCTTGACACATGTGTTCCTACCACTGCAGGCATTCCTCCGGTTACAAGGTAATCGTTGTAATCTGAAATCGCTTCTTTATGAAGTATTTCAGGCATTGGAAAATTATCATTATGGTGAGATCTGATGTTGTCAATAAGCAAATCTTTACCTTTTGCCCATAAAAATTCTTCAAAATCCAACGGGTGCATGAATTCAATAAAAACCTTCCCTACAGGAAAAGAAAATCTGTTGCGATTTATTGCAACCCCCAAAAGACTGCCAGCTGCAATGATATGGTATTCTGGAGCAATTTCTGCAAAGTATTTTAGAGAAGTAAGTGCTCTTTCGCAAAGCTGGATTTCGTCAAAAAATATGAGTGTCTCAGATACCTCTATTTCTGCGTGGAAGTACTGTTCTAATATTTTTATGATTCTTTCCGGTGAAATAGCACCTTCAAAATAGGGAATAATCCCAATTTCCAGTTCAAAGTTAACATAAACCATATTTTTATAGTTCTTTTTGCCAAATTCACAAATGGCATATGTTTTGCCCACTTGCCTGGCTCCATGAATTAACATTGGCATTCGATTTTGCTGTTGATTCTTCCATTTTAACAATTTTTCAGTGATTTTTCTTCTCATTAGTATCCCTCAGTTTTTAAAGAATACATTGAACCTATTGTCTAAATATTAACATATATAATTATATTTGTCAATAATAATGTATTCAAAAACATTTATTCAAATATAAAAAGGTTTATTGGAAACTTCCTTTTTGCCGGTTACACATTCGTAGATTAGGGATTTTTTGTAGGCGGTTAGTTTTTCTATGAGTTTTTGCTTGCCGGTTATTAACTTGTCAATTTGACTGCACTTGCGGTCAAGATACTTTATTATTGTATTAATTTCAATTTCTGTTTAAACTGGAATAGCTATATTACCCACAGTTGCTGTGTTTAAATTTAACTGTGTTCCCATTTTCCCCAACCCACCATAACATTCTCCTAAATTAAGAATCTGATAAAGCCAATTTTTATATAAACTTTGCAATACAGGAAAATATACAAACCCATCATGAATGCAACATTTTATTTTTGCAATACAAGGCTTCCCTACAGTAGCACAAATACTTACAAATAAACTTTCTGGTTCAAGTTTAACACTTAAACTTGAACCCAATTCAGAAAGTTTTTCACCTGCACTAAGTAAATACTTATCTGACGAAGTTACATCACTTATTCGAACCCACTCATAATCTCCGTTTTCATCATAATACTTACTATCGTCAATTGGTCTGGGACTGGCACCACGCTTGATACTACTTAATGATTTAATTCGGCAAACTTCCACCCCTCCGGTATTTCCCCAATCCACTCAATCCCACTATTCTTCATCACTCTTTCCATTATTCAAACACCGCCCATTACTTTTTCTCAATTTGTTTCTTTGCTGATTCAATTGCTTGCATAAAGTGTTTTTCAACCTCAGTTATTTCATCATCAGACATCTTCTTATATTTCCCATATTCTTCCAATGCCTTTTTCGTAGCATCTTCATTGGAAACTTTTCCCTTATGCTCTAAAATATCGTGCCTTGCCAGTTTTAAGAATCCGTCCAGAGTTTCTATCCATTCCTTCATATGCATTGGTATTCTTCGTCTTGCCTGCATTTCAGCCAAATCAAGAAACGCAGAAACAATCAAATTCAAACCTTCTATTTCCTCTTCAGTAAGATAGTTTTTTGCAACTGAAATATCTACTTTTTGTGGCTTTGTTCCTGAAAAATTAGTAAGCCCCATAAATGGCTTTTTTGCATCTGCCCGAAGCATTATTACCTCAGCCGCTGTATGTTTATGAGCCGCCCAATGCATTTTATTTTGTATAGTTTGAAAAAATCTCTTTGATGTATCAATTGAAGGATTATAATCTACACTTGTTGCATAAATATCAAGTACCTTTCTCCAAAAGACTTTTTCTGATGAACGAATATCTCGAATTCTATCAAGCAATTCATCAAAATAGTTACCGCCACCAGCTTTTTTAAGAAGGTCATCATTCATTGTAAAGCCTTTAATGATATATTCATTTAATCGCTTAGTTGCCCATATTCTAAACTGTGTTCCACGAAGGGATTTTACACGATAACCGACTGAAATAATTACATCAAGATTATAGTAATCAACAGCTCTTTCAACAGTTCTGTCCCCTTCATTTTGAACTGTTGCAAAATTTGCAACAGTTGAATTCCTTCTTAATTCGCCTTCTTCAAAAACATTTTTTATGTGCCTTGAAATTACAGATTTATCTCTTTGAAAAAGTTCTGCAATTTGATTGAGCGACAGCCAAACTGACTCGTCTTCCATCCTTACATCAATCTTTGTCTGCCCATCTTCGGTCTGATAAATAATTAACTCAGATTTATTATCCATGTTTTTTCACCTCAAATCTAATTTCTCAACTGTTCCAAAGCCCCCTCAAGCTCCTTTTCAATCTCCATAATCTCCGCCATAATATCGCTTGAGGCTTGCGGTGCAGCATATTTGTAAAAATACCTTGTGAACGGTATTTCATAGCCGATTTTGGTTTTACTCTTATCTATCCAGGCATCGGGAGCAAAAGGCAACACCTCTCTTGCAAAGTAGCTGTCAATATCATCGGTTAGAGGCACATTTTCAGTATCTCGCAAACTGCTGTCAGGCTGTTTTTCTCCTTTTTTGAGGACAGGAGGTGTAAAATTTCACTTCCTATATCTTCCCCCCGCTAATAATCAATGACCCCGCCATATTCCTTACCCCATAAACCCTTTCCATAAACCCACCCAGCAAGCTGACAATCCCTACCATGCTGTCAGGCACAATCGGATGCAAGAAATCAAACGGTACAACCCTTGTCTCGCAAAAGCCTGCCTTTCTTAATTGTTTCAGTATCCTCCAGCTAAAGAATGCTGTTTCATCAGGGGATTCACCAAGTAGGCGACCAAGAAATTTGATATTTTTAATGAGCATGTTCTGTGGGTTAAGCATATTTGGTTCAGTGAAGGCAAACCTTCCCTTGTGAACTAACACCCGTTGTATCTCCGCTAAGGCTGTGGGAAGCTCCAAGTGATGAAGCACGGCATTGCCTACCACGGCATCAAAGAAGTTGTCCTTAAATGGCAAGTATTCTGCTTGACAAAGGATAAATGTGGGGGGCAGGGTTGTCCCTTCGCAAACAGTGGGATAGGGTAGTAGGGAAGTTGTATTTTGCAAAGGCATGGCCGTTTCCCTTACCTTGTCCGCAGCCAGAGCAAGTAACACCTCAGAAATATCTGTGGCAATTATCCTTGCTCCTGCTTGAATCAACCTGAGGGTATATTCTCCAGTACCACATCCAATCTCCAACACCCTCATCCCTGGTGAGATACAGCATTTTTCAATAAGCAAGCCACTTCTTCGCTTAACCCTTTGTTTGCCGGCAAGGGTAGATTCCCCCCAGACAATCTCTGCCTTTTCTGCAATCTTGCAATTATGTTCCTGTTCTCTGTGAAGACGCAAAATAATATTACCTCATGGATTAGGTGTTTAGGCTGTAGGCATTTAGGCTATAGGTAGGAATTAGACCTAATAGCCTATAGTCTAAATGCCTACAGCCTATCCTACCAGATAGCCATACTTCCACTCTTTCTTGGCGTCGTAGGCGGTGGCGTTGTCTGTTCCTTAGTATCAAATCCCATCTTTCCCTCATACTTAGCCTTATAAGAAACAATAGAATCACATATTGAAGAAACCAGATCATCCCTGAACCCATCACTTCTCAATTTATTCTCTTCAAGCGGATTAGAAAGAAATCCTACTTCAATCAAAACAGCAGGCATCATAGCATCTCGTAGTACCCAAAAAAAAGCACTTTTTACCCCACGATCTACTAATCCCAGGTTTTTACAGGATATTGACTGAACTATTCCAGCCAATTCTATACTCTCTTCAATAAATTCTTGTTGGGCAATATCACCAAGAATAAGTTTAACCATATCTGTACTATTAGAATTGCTTTCATGTTCAAGAGAGATAACCTCATTTTCAGCAGCAGCCAATGCTCTGGCAGCATTATCTGTTGCCTCTGTAGAGAGATGAAAAACCTCAAATCCATGTGCTCCTCTGGCATATGAGGCATTGCTATGGATAGAAATAAACAAATCCGCTTTCTTATAATTGGCAAATCGTGTCCTTTCTCGCAGAGGGATAAAATAATCACTGTCACGAGTAAGAAGAATATTAATATCTGGTAATGCCCTTTGAAGGCTGAATTTCAATTTTTTGGCAATATTCAGAACGACATTTTTTTCCAACAACCCACTTTTGCCTACAGCACCTGAATCCTTACCCCCATGACCAGGGTCAATTACAATAGTCATGATCCGGGTATTATCTGGCGGGCTTGTTGATATTAATGCTCCACCATCTTGTTCAGTGCCATTCATTATTTCCATGCTATCTGATTTTTCTTGTACAGAATCTTTTACTTGTTCTTCGTAGATTCTATTGGTTAATTTTATAGGACTATTCGCTATTGAGGTAGTACCTCTGGCAGGTAAATTAGATGAAGGTGGAAATCGTCGCACCAGCTCTTCTTCCATAGAGGAGACATAGGTGTCTTTGGAATCTATAATTAATCTTTTGCCCTCTGCATCCCATCTTATCAAGAGATTAAAGGGGTTAGTGAAACTACTGACAATAAAACTTAACGGAATAAAAATTCTTCCGGTAATCAACCTAATCGGACATTCCATCTTATAATAACGGTTATTTATCTTGACATTCGGGCTGCCAATACTAAAATTAAAGGTATTTTTATCCTTAGTCAGGATGACTACCTTGGTAATTGGGTTCCATTGCATATATGCCTTAAATGTCTTTGCCATCTCAGACAGACACACCATTGTCTGTCCATCTTCAACGATGTATTCCATCGTTACCTTTAATCGATTAACATTATCTACAATGGTAATACTTTCTCCAAACACAGGGGAAGAGAAAAAACAGATTATTAAAAAAAACATTCCAAGTTTTATTCTTTTCATTTGATCACCTGTGAAATAGTAGTGTAAGAATGCAGAATAAAGAAGATGATGGGGAGATATTATTTGAATTAGATATGGTTGCTCTACCCTTGTTTCCTTCATTCCTTGCCATGAGTATAACACAACTTATTTCTTTTGTCAAACAAATAATGGTTATGACAGCAATTCTCGGTGAACACATGAAAAATAGAGTTTTCACTTCAATGTCAAAGTAATTACGGTGAATTAAAACCTCTTTCCCACAGACACCCGATGTGTATTGTCCACATCCCCATAAGGGACAAACGCATAATCAAACTGAAGGTTTTCTGTGCCAAACCCTATGCCAGCACTCAAGCCTTTATCCATGTCACTATTGGAGTTATATCCTGTTCGCAGGCTAAGTTTTGGTGTCAACTTGTACTCTACACCAGTATTTATTCTTATATTATTGTCTGTAGGTATGGTAACATCCAGAACACATAATGCCTTTTTGCTGGGCATATTAAAGGCAATACCACCCTTAATCTCCAGTGGCAGACTATCTGCCTCATTCTCAAACTTCATCTTTGTCCCCATGTTTCGTAAGGCAACACCGACATTTAATCCCTTAATCTTTGTTGAGCATAATATCCCCATGTCCATAGCTAACCCAGCAGCAGTGCTGTTCTTGATCCTCTGACGAATAACACGGGCATTTGCCCCAACTGACATCTGTTCATTCATCCTGCGAGCGTAACTCATGGTTACAGCCATATCCCCGGCTGAAAAGTCCTCAGGGGGGTGCTGGCATCCTTCCAGCCATCTATGTTCCCGCTTCCCAGATAGGTAATGCCACCAGCAATCACCCGACCATCACTCAATGGCTTAGCATAGCCCACAAACTCATACCTGACATCCTTGAGCCATTCATTGTGCATAAAGGTAAACTCCTGATGTTTAATGCTACCCAGACTGGCTGGGTTCCAACAAATAGCATTCACATCACCATCAACCGCAACATATGCACCACCAAGTGCTACGGGTCTTGCCCCAACATCTATTTTGAGGAATTGCCCGCCCTTTGTACCGGCTTTGCTGCTTGTTGCCTCTGTGTTCAGAGCCATTCCTGTGGTGATGACAAAGATACATATCCCGACTAACATTCTTTTTGTGATTAACATACTCGTACCTCCTTGAATTTGTAAATAATATAGCAGCTACAACGGCTATTTAGCACGAAGTACTGCATATGATTTTACTTGCTGAGAGCACTGCAAAGTCAACATAATGGCTGCAAAGACTTATGACAATTCTTGACACAAAAACATGTTACTCCTAACTCCTTGCAACTCTTATGCTTGCGAAAAACTCGACATAATTTCCAACATTTATGAGCCTTGCGAAGGCTAAATTCAGCTACTTTTGGCAATTTTTAGCAAACTGGATGAAATTACCTCATGCATCTCGTCAAGCATGTCAACAACTTACGATATTTGTCAAGTTGAAGTTTTTGCAGGATTTTAGGGCTATTTTCGTTGTAACTCCTTGTATTTATAGGGATATAGCTTATGCAACGCTCTCCACTTGCTACTACTCATTCCATAAGATTTTCGGCATGGTTCAAAACTGTTCATCACAGGGTTGCAAAGACACAGAGGAAGAACAACCCCCTAACCCCCTTTTTTAAGGGGGAATTAGAGAAATACAGCCATCCACTTGTCCGTTTAGTTTGTTACCCTGATTTGAACCATGCCAGATTTTCTCTTGACAAATATGTATTTTTGTGATACCATATGAAATATGATTAAGGAACAACAGCAAAATTTAGCTAAATATTTATACGATATCAGTAAAATTATATTTGCTACAATAGTATTAGGTCCCTTAATTGAACCTGTTAGTTTTAAGATTTGGATTATAACCAGCGGCATTATTGCTACCATTATAATCCTTTTTTCAGCCTATCTTTTAGATGGACGGAGGAAATAAAAATGATTGCCGTAGGTATAATATTTATTGTTATCAGCATAATCGGTATAATTGGAATTAGTTACATGCTAACACATAAACCTACATCATAGCCAAATTCCGGCATGGTTCAAAAAAAGGGGCAAAAGGGGGAACACCATAAAAATATCCTGAAAATCTCTTGTGGTTCTCTGTGTCTCTGTGGTGAATTCCTCTTCATGAGTAGTTACATTTCTTCTTTGCGTCCTTTGCGAAGAATCTCCCTCCTCTACCTTATCACCGCCACTTTTCCCACTCTTCTATTCCCATTCCCATCGCTAATCATATAAATATACAGCCCGCTGGCAACCGTCTCACCAGCATCATTATCCAACTTCCACTCATATCCAGCCGAAACATCTGGCACATCCTTAATCAATTCCCCAGACAAATTCAATATCTTCAAGTTCCCGGTAAACCCATCAAAGTGCATGGGTAGCTTCATTGCCGGATTGGGCCATATCTTAAAATCACCCACCTTCTCAACCTGCACCCCTGCTGTTTCCTGCTTTATCGCCCGTACCATAAAATGCCTCACCGATAACCCCTGATCCTGTGGACAGGTGTAGGTATAGCCATTCTCCTTATCCATAATCATACTTGTCTGACTATCTGTATCAATCAACAACAAACAATAGCCCTGTGGTAAATATTCCTTGTCCCATGTGATGGCTACAACCTCGTTTGACAGGTTGGTTTTTACCTCAAACTCCCAAGCGGTAGTGCTCCCAAGTGGTTTCATATCCCAGTCAAATCTATTGAATACACCCTCCTCCGGGTGTGTGAAGTAAAGTGTGACAAAGCTCCCTTGTGGCTCTGGCGACTCTGGTCTGTCATTTGCATCAAGTCCAGGAGAGGCATTGGGATTTACACCAAAACATGGGGCAAGATTGGCTGTATCCCTATACCTACCGGCTGAAACATTTAACCCCACCTGCCACTTTCCACTTTCCACTGGTGCTGCCTGAAGAATATTGGTAGTGATACTACCCGCTGCTACATTCGGCACAATCAAACTACAATCAACAAGTGCTGCTAACCAATACCCTTCCCATGGCTTAATCCCATTAGCCAATTGATAATTTCCATCCGTATAACCATACAGAATATCCATAACCCAGCCAGCACCAACCGCTTCCTTCAATCCCTTCCTCACCCCATCCTTTTGCACCATAACCATTGACCAATCCGGGGCAAAACTAAAGGGACAGCCAATCATGTTCCAGCCTGGCTTTAAGGCAATGGTAGCCTCATTTGCCATGGGACTATCCTCCACAGTAACTGTGGCTGTGGCAAGCATCCCCAACCAATAGGCACATCCATTGGTAATTGTTGTTGCCTCCTCATACCCCTGCTTGTCAAGGTTATAGCCATACAGGTAATATGTGTTGATACCCTCAAAAGTGCTGCTTGACTGCTGATTAGAGCCAACTGGTATGGAGATGAGGTTCCAGCCCTTGCCATAGGTATGAGAAGAACCTTTTGCTGTTTGGGTGCCATTCTTCACCGAAGAGGCTTTGAGGCTCAACTCAAACCTGTAAAGTGTCCTGCCCTGTAAACTGCATTTAGCTACTGTCCTTAAATCCCATAATTGACCGTCATCTACATTCCTCAACATAACACTATATCCATTAGGAATCCCAATAAAGGAAAGGGTGACAGCCTCACTTGAGCTTGTTTTCACCTCTAATCCTATGACAGCGTCTGTAGCAAACATGCGAATATCCCGACTGAACTTATCAAATATCATCCCCCAATCCTGATGTGGGAAATACACCTGAAGATACGCCGTATCAGCCGACGCTGGTGGCAGGGGTTCATCAAATTCTGCATCAAAGCCATTACTTGCCCCGGCATACATCCCCAGAATCGCTGTACTGGTTATTTGTCCGCTTTGTGCCACAATTTGCATCTCCCAATCCATGAGTTGCGAGGTCGTAACAGGGGTTATTATTGCCACATCCGTAGCCACATTTGTTGTCCCTGATTGTGGTACTGATGCTTCGACAGTATTATCTGCCTTAACCGTTGGTGTCCCAATCTCAAACTCTACTGGATTTGCCTCATATTTTCCTATCCATCTCTTTGGTTGGTTTCCCCAGGAGCTATAGGTTGTCTTCAGGGTATATTTGCCCGGGGAGGTAATCTTATAACCTGAAACAAGCTCAAGTTTATTGCCAAAGGCTATTTGGCTTAAGCTTAATTTCAGGCTTGTTTGTTCACCCGGTTTAAGGGTAACAACCGGTGGCAGTCCACTCGAAAAGGGACCAATATATCGCACTATTTTGTGTGTGGGTGTTTCTATTTCCAGAAACAGGGACTCGGACTCCATGCTTAATCTACTTACGGTCATGGTTCTGGTACCGCTACACCTTAATACTGCTGTGGCTACAATAGATTCAGCTACACCAAATCCCTCCTTGTCCAGAACAATGGAAAACTGAAGATCATCCTGAGCCGTAAGGGGAATGCTTAAACCCTGCTGTCCCCTTTTTACCCCAATGGACTGTTTGGCATATGGATAATAGCCCTTGGACTGCACACTTAAGGCATAATCCCCTGGTTCAATATCGACTAACTGATATTCTCCGTACCTATTGGTAATGGCAGAATAGCCGCCAATAGTCACCGTTGCATTCTGTACAGGCTGTTTGGTCACAATATCAGTAACCTTGCCAGAGACTATCCCCAGCCGTGGCTGTTGCACCTCAAACTTTAACCCCGGGCATTGTATCTGTGGGTAAATATTGCTTTTATTCAACCAGCCATCAAGAACGAATTCACCCGTCTTATCAGCCAGCCAGGTGGATTGCAGCAATATCTTTGCTCCATTATCCGAAAGGCTTACGCTCTTTCCTCCAGCCAAATTTTGTCTGCTCCACTGGAAGATAACATTACCACTGCCATCTTTTATCCTCAGATCGCCTATTCGCTCATCAAAGGAAAGTTCCCTCAGGCTAAGCGGCAAGTTCAAGGTGTTTACCACCAGACTAAGGGTTACATAATCACCCTGATAGTATGTAGTCTTATCGGTTTTAATCGCTATCGTTAATGGAGAAGCCCACTTCTTAGCATAAGGGTTGTGCTTAGTATAGAATGGCTTGCCATCACCAAGCATTACTAATTTCATGCTTTCACTGATGAGTGATTGGCTGCCAGTATAAAATGCCTCTACACTGAAGCTCCCTTTCCCCTTTTTTAACAGGAATGGTGAGAGTACAAAGTGTTCTAATGGAATGCCATCCTTGTTCAGAATTTCAGCATTGAGGCTAACGATATCCCCATGATTTGAGGTGTATTTATAATCACCCGTTATCTCCAGCCCAAAATTAGCCGTGCTTGTCACCTTGACATTAGCTATCTCATCCTCTTTTGCAGTCTTAAACGACCAAGAGCATTTCTGTGCTAAATTATTACCCACCACATCCCTTGCCGTGATATGGAGACTCAGGGTATAGGTTGCATCAGGCAAGGAGATATTTGGGGTAATGGTGAAAATATTCCCGGTATCATTCCAACTGACCGTATGGCTGGCAAATGGGGTAATGCCAAAAATATCCTGCTGATTCACATCCATCCTTTCGCTGAATTGGATAACAAATGGCATTGTTCCGGGTTCAATGCCTGTTTGCTCGTCCGGGATATTGGTATAAACCACTGTTGGCGGGGTGGCATCTAATTTGAATGTTTCACTCACCGCAGTTGCTTTTTCACCTAATGCATCCGTAACCATTGCCTTGACCCGAATGGCTTGAGAATCAACCTGTGGCAAAATCCATGGATAGGAGACTTGCGACAGGTTGCTATCCATGACAGAATATGTTTTGCCATTATCGATTGAATAGTATAAATCCACTGTATATGGTGAAATACCACCGGAAATCAGCCAGCCAATATCTAATTTTGCCCCACCCATCAAGTATTGGCTGCCAGTTATCCCCTTGAGCAGAATCAAGAGTGGTGCATTTTTTCCCTTCACAGCTGTATCAGATTTGAGGCTAAAGTATCCATTACTAATATCCATTGCCTTATTGCCATTAGAATCAACCACTGACACCATAATCCCCAGCCTGTCTGAAACCACTGGTGGCATTGTCCAGATATAGACATTTGGACCCATTGATTGCTGTTTTAGCCCCTTGACAATATTGGAGTTAATCGGATATAAACCATCTCTGGCATAGGAAATATCTACAGTGTATGGTGGAATGCCGCCACTAATATTCCAGACGATATTTTGCTGATTACCTATATCCCAGACCTCATTCCCATCAGGAGAGGTTAAGGATGCCTTCAAATCTGATCTGTAATAATCCACGGTTATTTTCCCCAGAGGCAATTCAGAAGGGTAGGGGACATCGACTATCTCCAAACCCTGATAATCATCTGCCACAAAGGCATATCCATTAGCCACATGCAGGTTAAATGCCTTGCCCGTTGTCTTATAGGTATCAATCAGCCTCGGATTGGTTAGCTCAGTGAGGTCAACAATATGAATACCCTGACCATTAGCAGCAATATAGGCGTACTTATCGAATCCAACAATATCATAAAGGTTGCCGGGCAGACTCAGCCTTGCCTTTAAGACAGGATTTTTGGGATTGGAAACATCTATCACCTCTAAAAGCGATTGGTAATTGACTAAATAGGCATAATTATTGCTAACGAACACACCCTTTGCCTGAGCAGTATTGTTATAGGTTGAGGCGAGGACAGGATGAATGGGATCAGTAATATTGACAATATACATGCCACTTTTATCATCAGCGATATAGGCATAATTGCCAGAGACATATACCCCCCGACATTGTGCCCCGATAATCTCCAGACTCGAAGCAATAAATGGCTTGAGCGGGTTGGATACATCTATTATCTGAAGCCCGCCGCGATAATCAGCCACAAAGGCATACTTGCCAACAACCTGCACATCATAAGCCCAACCCGGAGTATCACAGGTGCCAAGCAAAATCGGATTTTTTGGGGCAGAGATGTCAATAATTTGCAACCCGGCATAACCATCTGCAACAAAAGCATACTTGCCTGAAACGAAAACCTCATATGCCCAGCCATCTGTGTCATGCCTGCCTGTTGGGACAGGTGACTTAGGATTAGAAATATCTATTATCTCCAGCCCCTGCTGAAAGTTAGCTATGTAGGCATATTTATCCTGAACAAAAACCCCATAAGCTGTGTGCAAAGCATCATACTTACCAATTAGTTTGGATATTTCCATATCCCCATCAGCAAGCTTAAACCGTCCCAACTCAGGGTCAACACCAATATTTCCAGGGGTTATTTTTATATCAGGCCAGCCAGCAGCATTGGATAAATCCATACCAACAAGTTTTTTTCTTGTTTCAGCTGGTGTGGAGTCAAGGCAAAGATTCTGGCCATCAACGAAGATATTGATACTTCCATCATTTACTTCAAGGCTGGAAAGGGGTGCATTTTCTTTGCTGGAGAGTTGTTTATCAATGTTATCAGGCATAAACCTGAACGAGGTTGGATTATTATCACCCGCATCAGAGGGGATGGCATTTTTTATTCTGCTCTCAGCATGGATGCCTGTGGGGATAAACATAAGGATACAGAGCAAGAGATACGCGATTTTTTTCATTGTTTGGAGCCTCCAAGGGCATAGCTATGGCGTAAAAGGAAAGGCACAAAGGCACAAAGAAACCCTCTCCCCAGTAAATTCCCCCTTTGAAGTGGGTTAGGAGGATGTATTCCCCTCTGGACATATGAAATGGAAGGCTGAAACCATCCACTACGAGGGGTGTCTTTTTTCTCTATGACAATATGATTTTAAGTTGTGAAAGAGGAAAAAACAGAAAGGATTGAGCATCCCTCATTACAGGGATACTATACTCAGCAAGTCCATAAATTGTGTTTTTCGCTGGTCTTAATCAACGATAGCTGCGTTGTTCAGATTCGTAGGGGCGAACCTATGTGTTCGCCCAGTTATTCGGGTAGACACACAGGTCTACCCCTACGGTCCATCTTACG
>JAZDHC010000155.1:0-17846 GCA_043806395.1 Candidatus Desantisiibacteriota bacterium
TGGTCTGGCAGAATCCTGTATCGTAGTTGTGATAGATGCAAGCAGATTTCCACCATGCGCTGCCCCATACAGGTCAGTAAGTGAGCCTGCAGTATAGGTCAAGGTAGGAGTAGCACTGGTAGTTAAGCTACCATCTGCAAATGTAAGTTCAATGTAGTTATCATCAACTCTCTGTCCGGTAGAGCTTCCCGTGGGTGTGCCAATCCCGGTGATACTAAAATCACTCAGGATAACACTACTATCCTTGATTGACTCGCTGAATGTAATGCCTATGGCATCTATCCAGCCATCGTTATCCGTATCCATGGTTGTGGCTATAGCTATGGTTGGGGTAATGGGGTCAATGATATAAAAGGCATCGGTTTTAGTAACTATGGATGTTGTTCCATTTGGGTTTAACACCCGCAAGGAGTAGCTTCCCCATGTGGCATTGGTAAGATCAAAGGTACAGGTAAATGTGCCACTGTTTGGAACAGAGGTTGTTGTCCCGGCTATGGTCGAGCTACCACGGTATAGCTCAGCCCGCACTTGAGAGAAAAAGCCAGCACCAGTAATTGTACAGCTAATTGTACCTGTATTTAATCCAGAGACAGGGGCAATGGTAGTTACAGCAAGTGGTGTTGGTTCAAAGTACTGAATACGATGATTATTTGTATCAACCACGAACACTCGCTCATGTCCCTCTGTGGTAGTCCCTATAGTTATTCCTTGTGGAAGGTTAAAACTCTCAGTACCAGTTCCTTGTGTCCCCCATGCGGTAATAAATGTCCCTGATGAACTAAACTTTTGTATGCGGTTATTATTGGAATCGCAGACATAGATATAATTAGATTTATCTATGACTACAGCTGTAGGGGAATCAAACTGACCTGTCCCTGTTCCCAGATTTCCCCATTGAGTAGTACAACTTCCATCATAAGTAAGCTTTTGAATACGATTATTACCTGTATCAGCGACATAAATAATGTTGTTCTTAGAATCAATAGCAATACCTTCTGGAAAGGTAAATGCCCCCTCTTTACCTCCACGGCTACCAAAACTTCCGTAAAATCCTCCATTTGCATTAAATCGTTCTATTTTGTGCTCATTGGTATTTGCTACAAAGATATTGCCCTGCAAGTCTACTGCTATATTATGAGGCGAATTGAGTGAATTTGTCCATGATGTCATATATGTGCCATTAGCTGTAAATTTTTGGATACGGTTGTTACCGCTATCAACAACATACACATTACCCGTTGAATCAACCGTTATGCCGCGAGGTGTATTAAAAAGCCCGGTAGCAGTGCCAAAGCTGCCCCACTTGCTTAAGTATGTGCCTGTTGCTGAAAATCTTTGAATCTGATGATTATTGGTGTCTGATACATAAATGCTGCCGTCTGGACCAATAGCAGAGGCAAAGGGTGAGTTGAGAATGCCGTTAGAGTTGCCTTGCTGACCAAAGGTGGAGGTGAAACTGCCAGTGTTGGTGAATTTTTGGATACGGTGGTTACTTGTGTCGGCTACAAGGATGTTGCCTGATGGGTCAAGGGCAATGCCGGCAGGGGAGGTAAAGGAACCAGGGGATGATCCATATGAGCCCCAGGAGATAGTGAATGTGCCGGTTGAGTCAAATTTGACAATGCGGTGGGTGGTAATATATTGGTTGGTAATGTAGTCTGCTACGAAGATGTTGCTAGAGGGGTCAATTACAATGCCATCAGGTCCATTCAAGGTTGTCGTGCCCCACATGTCAGTAAAGATGCCGGTGGTAGTAAATCGTTGGATAGCATTGTGTCCGGTGTCAGCAACATATACAGAACCATTAGCAACAGCAATACCTTTAGGACCTGCAAATTGTCCTGGTCCAATATCGCCACTTCCACCCCATTTTCCCTTAAATGTGCCTGAGCTGTCAAATTTTTGAATACGATGATTATAAGTATCCGCAACATACACACAACTGTCTGTCCCAATCGCAATCCCTTGCGGTGACTTAAACTTTTCCTGCTCCATGGAATCGGTATACCCCCCCCACTGCCCAACAAACACTCCATCCATGGTAAACTTCTGCACCCGATGGTTCCCTGTATCCAGCACATACACATACCCTTGAGCATCCACCGCCACATCAGCCGGCGAGTTAAACTGTCCAGTCCCAGTACCACAACTTCCCCATCGCAGGGTTAATGTCCCACTTGCATCAAACTTCTGAATACGATGATTATCCGTATCAGCCACGAATATATTCCCCGTAGCATCTACAGCGACACCCTTTGGTGAGTGGAAGTATTTGTCCTGAGCAGGCGATACCCCTGCCCAACTCCCCTTATAATCATACCCACCCTCACCCGCCCTTACTATTCCGGGTAATGCAAGATTCAACAACACCATTACTAAAAACAACCATATTATTTTCCTCATATTTTTATAACCCTAAACTCCCATTTATTTTTATTATCATCATCACTCTATATAATGGCTGAATAATCCAGCTCGTGTTTTCATGAATATACAATCCACGCGAATGCCTTTAATTGGGAATGGTTCAAATCAGGGCAATAAATTGAGAGGACAAGTGGATACTGCATTTCTCTAATTCCCCCTTAGAAAAGGGGGTTAGGGGGTTGTAATTCTTTGTGTCTCTGCAACTCTGCAATGAACAGCTTTGAACCATGCCTTTAATTGTAACCATTCAGGGAGTAGAGACGCAAAATCTTGCGTCTCTACTCCCACAGAAACACGGAATTATTAATACAGTCTGTCTGCAATACCAATAGACTACAGTCTTCAGCAGCAACCAGAGGACAGACACGCAGGTCTGTCCCTACATCCATATATCCTTTGCGAGAAGTTTTTTCTCTTTTCCAAAAATATGTGCAACAGTCACCCAATATATTCACTATTACTTGTTTTTATTATCGGCAACAGGGCTTATTTACTTTAGAAGATATTACTACATGTTTGACTCTTTAGAACTTCTGAAGTTCCGAGATTGAATTCTTGGGTGATTTCAGGCAGTGCAAAGGCGTACTATTATTTATCAAAAATAAATCTTGACTATGTGCTATAAGTAATGTATAATCAAACCATGAAATATGAATGGAATTCAGAAAAAAATGAGTGGTTGAAAAAAGAAAGAAATATTTCATTTGAACAAATAATTTTCCATTTATTACAAGGTGATTTATGGAAGATTGCAGATCATCCTGAACAAGAAAAATACCCAGATCAAAAAATCTACTTTGTCTTAATGGATAATTATATTTACTTAGTCCCTTATGTAAAAAAAGACAATCAAGTATTTTTAAAAACAATTATCCCAAGTAGAAAAGCAACTAAAGACTACCAAAAAGAATTGGAGAAATAAAATGAGGTTAAATAAAGAAGAAAAAGATCTTCTAATTGCTTACGAAAAAGGTATGATAAAAACTGTTTCGCCTTCAAAAAACGAACTAAAAGAAGTGAAATCTATAGCTGGAAATACCTTACAAAAGAATAGAAGAATCACTATTCGGCTTTACGATCATGATTTCAAAGGAATTCAGAAAAAAGCAATAGAAATAGGGATTCCTTATCAAACATTAATTTCATCAATGATTCATCGTTATATTGAAGGAGCAATTAGTATGCCATTAGGTCGAGAGTTAAAGCCAAAAGCCATAGGAGTACCTCGAAAACAATAGAAAACGGGCTATCTGTCCCCTGTTTTCCCTCTGGCAGATAATGAAATTACGATCTTACCATCTCTTGCGGCTGATAGCTTTCATCCTTAAAGAACATAACTACAACCAGAAAAGAAAGTATTCCAATTCCAAACAAGAAAGTACCCAAAACAAGAATTGAACTTAGAAAGGCAAAGGTGCCAAGAAAGATAGAAAAGAGAAAGATTACCAGTCCGGACAAAAACACCTTTTGTCTCGCTTGAGTTTGCACTTTAGCCGGATTACTCTCAGCCAAATCACCCCAAAACTCATGTAAAAATCTATCAAACAGCTCAGAGAATACCCTTTGAGTCCTGCGATCCTTGATAAGTGATTTTTTCTCCAAAAGATCAACCATCTTCCCTATAGGTTTAAACCTTATTATTGCCAATAACCCCTCTCTTTCTTCTATAGAAAGGTTTTCCAGAAGATACATAAAAAAACCACTACATCCCTCTATAGCCTTGCTCATAATCTCATCACGACAAGCCATAAGCTGTTCTATAGTTATAACAGAGGCAGAATTAAGCTGATATCCTATAGCTTGAAGTAGATAGGGATGTCCACCAGTTACGACATATCCCCATTCAGCCACCCTTCCATCCATATCAATTGAGGATGAATTTTCTTGTTTCAGGAAAGCCATTGCCTCTCGCTTTTTCAATAATCCCAAGTGGATGGTAGTAAATATTCCGGAAATATTTGCAGCATGGAGGTCATTATTTTCCTGATAAAGTTGATAAAACCCTTTGCTGCTGACAACCAAATAAGAAAGGTTTCGTATCTGGCTGACTAATTGTTTTAAGATATCGTAAAATTCTACTCCAAGCCCATTCTTTCTTGCAAGGCATTCAAAGCCATCCATAATAATAGTAACCTGATGTTTTTTTGTGGCATCCTCTAAAAAACTGGATAACTCTTCAAGACTATAACCAACAGTTTTTTTCCCACCTTTAGCTTCTTCAACCACTTCTTGTTCCATGGTTGTTGTATCAATTACATCTTCGATTTTTTTCCTGTCCATTTGCTTTTCTGGTTGTTCTTCTTTTCTGCGCTGAGCATCAAGGATGAGACCTATCTCACCAATAACGGCAGCCCAGAAATTATTTGGGGTTTGATAATGAGGATCATTGAAATCGATATGAATAAAAATATGCCGTTTGGGGATCATTCCCTGCAACTGCTGGACATATTCTCTTAAAAGGTGTAGAACCAACGATGTCTTGCCTATTTTTGATGCACCAAGTAAAAAAACGCTTTGGTTGCTACTCAAATGTCTTAATATTTCTCGGGTTTCAATCCCCCGTCCATAGAAATACTGCTCTTCGACAATAGGCTTTTTCCAGCCGAATGCATCTTGTTGTTCCATTATTATTTTCACCTGATGTTATATTATTCAGAATATTTTTTGATACGGCTATTTTTTGTTGCACAAAATGTTATATTGTGAATTTTGCAGTAGTCCTTAATGTGCCCAATTTGAAATGAGTCGGAGGCATTCTCCAACCATATTTGAGTTATAATTCTTAAGCTTTTCTCTTGAATTCCGTTCTGCAGCATTAGCCTTTTCCTTTGCTTCAACAGCAGAAACAAGGCTTTTTCCATAATCTTTTGCCTTTTGGGCTGCATCAGAGAGTTCCAATGCTTCCTCTGACTCTTTTAACCAGACAGGTTCATATTTAGCTGCCCCAGCTGCCTTTGCCCTGGCAATTGCTTTTTTTGCATCAGCTATAGCATAATCTGATTCCTTGTTATAAGCATCCATGATCAAGGAGATTCGTTCCTCAACCCGTAATGACCGTTCCTGATACAAGTCCTTTTCTTCAGCAACAGATTTCCTTTCCTTCTCAGTCTCTTTTTTGCCACGAACAGCCATTACCTTGTCTTCTTCAGCCTGTTTCTTTGATTCTTCAAGCAAGTTCTTTTCCTCTGCAAGCTTTTTTTTATCTATTTCCAAGATTACAAGCTTATTCTGCAAGTCTGCTATCTTTTTCTGAAGTTCAATGGTATCCTTTTCTGATTGTAGAATCCTTTGTTCAGCTTCAGGAGATACCTGTGAAGAGGAGGCTATTTTTTGCTTTTCATCCTTTATTGATTGAAGCTGTGTTTCTATCAACTGTTTTTCATTCTTAAGCCTTTCCTTTTCAGCCTCAATCCCTTTCTTTTCTTCTGCCAATGCAATTAGCTCTTTGTTTATTGTCTCCTCTGGTTTAACGGCAACCACTACAGCCTCAGGCTTTATTTCCTTTATCGCTTGAGGTTTAGCTGTTTTTTTGGGTTTAACTGCTGATGAAGGCATATACGGTGAAGGGACATTTTTTCCCGCAACAATAATGGATTGTGGTTTAACAGACTTAAGTGGTTGTGGAATAACCTGTTTAACAATAGGCACAGGCTTTTCGTTTGGTATTTCTTCATGTTCTTCAGACTTATCACTTGCTATTGATACAGGCAACTCTTCTACTTCCTGTTTTGCGATGCTTGCTTTCTCAACAGGCATTTCTTCTACATCACTTATCTCAGTAGTAGAAGCAACCAATAAAACCACAAATGTAGTTGATGAAATAATAAATAATCCAATAATTGAAGGCAACAACCATCGCTTCATAGAAAAATCCTCCATTCTATCATTTACAACATAGTATATCAAAATTCATAGGAGATGTCAAGCATTTTTTGACATGAGACAATCAGGAAAAGGTAATCGGTGATAGGGTAACCGGTGAAAAGAAAACCGGATTACCCTATTACCCTACTACCTTACTGAACCGGTGCTGGTTGAGCTGGTTGTTGTGCCGGAGCAGCAGCTGGCTGAGCCTGTTGTTGTGCAGGTGCTGGGGCAGCTTGTTGTTGTGCCGGTGGTGCAGCCAACATTCCCTTGCGTTGTGCCATTGATACCTGCTTGGGCAGGATAATTGCCAGAAGCAGGGATGTAATCATAAAAATGGTCACACCGCCAGTTGTGATACGAGTCATGATATTGCCTCGTTTTGTACCCCAAATGGTCTCAGATGCACCACCACCAAAGGCTGATGCCAATCCTCCACCCTTGCCAGCTTGCAAAAGTATGAGAAGAATCAACATCGCACAAAGGGTATAGTGTAAGATAATCAATAAAATAGTAGCCATAACGAACCTCCTTATTCTACGCTCCATATTTTGTTAATTTCAAAGCATTTGCCATTGCCAGAGACATGATCTGCATGGCTGGTATCCTTCCAATTCCACCTTTAGCACATTCCTTTTCTGAAAACTCATGCACATCATCCTTACCTGTATATTTACCATGAATAATCATGGGTACCGGGTGCCAGCTATGACCCTTTAATACTGCTGGGGTAGAATGGTCGCCGGTAACAATCAATACGGTCGGCTTTAACTCTAACAGACCCGGGATATAAGAATCCACATCCTCCAGAACAGCAACCTTTTTCTCAAAATTTCCATCCTCACCAGCACTGTCTGCATATTTTACATGGAGATAAAAGAAATCATATTTATCAAGGTTCTGCCTCAAGCACTCAAATTCATCAACAAGCTTTCCATAGGCAGGTAAGATTTCCATACCAGCCAACTTTGCCAACCCACGGTACATGGGATAGATAGCAATAGCTGCTGCCCTTAGCTTGTATCTTTCATGGAATGATGGCAATTTCTGGCTTTTGGCAAATCCCCTTAACAAGATCATATTAGCCGGATGAGAGCTTGCCAATCTTTTTTTGACCTCTTCGATGAATTTATTCACAATGTCTGCAGTTGCAGAACGCATAACAGAAATAGGTAGAGCAGAGTTGTTTTCACTCTCCTCTATGTCTGTGACAGTCAATGGTGTTGCAAGTAATGGGGCAATCCCTTCCCTTTGCGGATCTGTCTCAGAAATGGCATCAGATAATCCCTTATATCCACCGCGAAATATTATAGCAATACGGTGATCCTTAACAGGCTTAACAAATACCTTAACACCATCTATCTCTATGCCTTCCAATAGCTTGCATACTTTAATGTTCTCTTCCGTAGAAATCCGTCCTGCTCGTCTATCACTTATCAGTCCATTCTTATCCATGGTAGCCAGGTTGCCTCTTACAGCCAGATCACCTGATTCAAGTGGAAAATCAATCCCCAACGCCTCAAGCAAACCCCTGCCTATTTTATGAACAAGTGGATCATAGCCAAACAACGATAAATGTGCCGGACCACTGCCAGGTGTTATCCCAAGAGCTATCGGATCTGTTACACCACAAATAGAATCCATTGCCAAGGCATCAAGGTTTGGAATATTTGCTGTTTCAAGCTCTGTCCTGCCAGATTCATTTGGGATACCAGACAGACCATCAATAACCACAAGAACTATTTTTGAATCTGTAACTATAGATAACTGTTCAATAAGCTTATTTGTCATCAGATAAAATTATCCTCCATAACTACTCAGAGAGGGGAATTTACCACGGAGTTACAGAGAAGAATTAATCCGCAGATTACACAGATGTTCTAATAAAAGAAAGACAACAAACAAAAAAATCTTAATCTGCGTAATCTGCGTAATCTGCGGATAATCTTATCTTTAATCTGTGATTCTTTTTCTTTCTCTGTGCCTCTGTGGTGAGTAGGTACTATCCCCTTTTGTATCTTGCTATCTTGACAAATGATTCCACATCAAGGCTTGCACCACCGACAAGTGCCCCGTCAATCTCTGGTTGAGCCATCAAAATGTCAATATTGTCTGGCCTGACACTTCCGCCATATTGAATTCTGATCATTGAAGAGACTCGTTTGTCATAGAGGCTGGTAATGGTTTCCCGAATAAAAGTGTGCATCTTATTTGCATCCTCAGGGCTGGCAGTTTTGCCGGTACCAATTGCCCATAAGGGTTCATAAGCAATAACAGTTCTTGCCATTTCATCCTTAGAAATGTCTTGCAGGTTTTTTACCAACTGGTTATGAATTATAGACTCTGCCTTACCATTTTCCCTTTCCTCAAGCTTTTCACCGACACACAGGATTGGTTTCATTCGATAATTCAGGGCAGCCTTCATCTTCAGATTGATTATCTCATTTGTTTCCCCAAGGATTTCTCTTCGTTCAGAATGACCCAGGATTACAAAATGTACCCCAATATCAGCCAGCATCAATGGGGATATTTCACCAGTATATGCACCGGCTGGCTCATAATACATGTTTTGTGCCCCAAAGAGGATATTGCTATCCCGTACCACATTGGCAACAGCATACAGTGCAGTAAACGGTGGAAAGATAACAATCTCCATATCTGGGCAGTCATTTATGGTTTCAACCATCTCCTTAGCAAACTCCACTGCTTTTTTTATGGTTTTATTCATCTTCCAGTTTCCAGCGATTATTGGTTTTCTCATTATGATCTCCTTGCATTTCAGCGGTTGAAACATGATTGGGAAGGTTAAGGGCTTGAGAAAAAATAACTTGTACAGTCGTGTCACCGATACATCTTGATTGGCTTCGTTGTTCGGAGCAATCATACAGTAGTATGCTCGCTTCTCACGCCTTGCCAGCCAAGCGTCTCAATGACTCTTGGTGTACAACTTATTTTTTCTCAAGCCCTAAAGCCGTCCACTACGATTACCTATCCGTCAAAGCTGTCAATCCCGGTAATTCCTTACCCTCAATCATTTCCAGACATGCCCCCCCTGCGGTTGAAACATGGCTAAACTTATGGGCAATCCCAAGCCGTTCTACAATTTCATTTGTCTCGCCACCACCAGCCACTGTGGCGGCTGTTGAATTCGCAATTGCACGGGCTATCATAGTTGTCCCTATAGCAAATTCAGGTATTTCAATAACACCAAGTGGACCATTCCAGACAATACTTGCTGCCCCATCTAATCGTTTGATAAATTCTTCAATTGTTTTTGGTCCAATATCCAGACCCATCCATCCATCAGGAATATTTTCATCCTCTGTAATTTTTACATCACCATATTCTATGCCAGAGAATTTATTAGTAATTTTATAATCAAGTGGAAGAACAATTTTATCAATGTTATCTTCAAGAAGTTTTTTGACAATAGCTACATGACTTTCCTCTAAAAGGGAAGAACCAACGGTTTTTCCCAAAGCCTTCTGAAAGGTATAGGACATGCCACCGCCAATCAGTAACAAATCTGCCTTTTTTATCAGGTACTCAACCACCCCTATCTTGGTAGACACCTTTGACCCACCAATAACTAATACAAATGGTTTTAATGGATTAGTGAATATCTCACTCAAATACTCTATCTCTTTTTTCACTAAGAATCCAGCTACAGCCTTGTCAAAACATTCGGCTATTTTATGAACAGAGGCATGAGCACGATGAGAAACACTAAACCCATCGTTTACGAATACATCCGCTAATCTGGCTAATTTAGCTGCGAATTCGGAATTATCTTCCTCTTCTTCAGGATAAAATCTCAAATTTTCAAGCAAAACCACATCACCTGGCTTCATCGCAGTCGTTATCTCTTCTACTTTTGGACCAATACAATCATTAAGCTTTATCACCTTTCTGCCAAGAATCTCTTCCAACTTCTTGCCAACCATGGTTAGTCTCATATTCTCAACAACCTTACCCTTAGGTCGTCCAAGATGAGACATAAGAATAACCGAGGCACCATTAGACAGGCAATAATTTATCGTTGGCAGACTTTCCTCTATCTTCTTGGCCTCTGCCACACTTCCATCAGGATTTAAGGGAGTATTATAGTCTACACGAATCAGGACCCTTTTACCCTTGATGTCTATATCGTTAATGGTCAGTTTTTGGAACATATTACTTCCCCCCAGAAATATACTCAATCAAATCCACTACCCTGTTTGAATACCCCCACTCATTATCATACCACGCAATAATTTTGACCAGATTACCTCCAATTACGGATGTACATCCAGCATCAACGATAGATGACTTAGGATTGTCATTAAAATCGCACGAAACCAATGGCTCTTCACAATATTCAAGATATTTTACAAGCTGCGGGGTAGCTGCCGCTGTTTTAATTGCCTGATTTACCTCTTCCACAGTAACATCCCTTTCAAGCTCACAAACAAGGTCAACAACTGACACATTTGGGGTTGGCACACGGATAGCCATACCATTGAGTTTACCCTTCAGCTCAGGCAAAACCAGAGCCACAGCCGAAGCTGCCCCTGTTGTTGTAGGAATCATGGATACTGCGGCTGCCCTTGCCCGTCGCAAATCTTTGTGTGGCAGGTCTAATATCTGTTGATCATTGGTATATGAGTGAATTGTCGTCATCAATCCCTTTTTGATGCCAAAGTTTTCAAGCAATATTTTGGCTACAGGGGCAAGACAGTTGGTAGTACATGAGGCATTGGAAATAATATGATGGTTTGCTGAATTATATTTGTCCTCATTAACGCCCATAACAACAGTAATGTCCTCATTTTTTGCCGGAGCTGAGATAATAACCTTTTTTGCCCCTGCT
Source organism: Candidatus Desantisiibacteriota bacterium (assembly GCA_043806395.1). Classification (GTDB taxonomy): domain Bacteria; phylum UBA9089; class CG2-30-40-21; order CG2-30-40-21; family CG2-30-40-21; genus CG2-30-40-21. The sequence continues at coordinate 11,141 of JAZDHC010000155.1, forward strand.
GCAAGATGAGCCTTTGCCTTTTCAGCATCTGTAAATAGCCCGGTAGATTCAACCACTACATCTACCCCAAGCTCTTTCCATGGAAGCTGGGCAGGATCCTTAATCGCTACTACCCTCAACGCCTTATCATTTACCATAAGCCCTGTATCTGTTACCTCAACCTTTCCAGAAAACGAGCCATGAACAGAATCATATTTTAATAAATGTCCCAGTGTTTTTGCATCAGTCAGATCGTTAATTGCCACAAATTCAATATCAGGATTATTTATCCCTGCTCGAAACACCAGCCTTCCTATTCTTCCAAACCCATTAATTCCTACCTTAATAGCCATAATAAATCTTCCTCCTGTATTTTTCACCACCATTCTGATAGCTTTACTTATTTTACCATATAATTCTTGTTGTTGCAACATAAATTTTAGGCATGGTTCAAAAAAGGTAATACAATCCTTGATATGTCCCCCGCTGGCGGGGGTAGGGGGTGGAATTTTTGAACCATGCCAAATTTTGCCAAATTCAGACATGATTTAGAAATAAATGGTTAAGGCATATTTATCATAGCAATTTTGATCTGTGTGGTTGGAATTTGCCACCATTAAGTGGCTAAGAGGAGAGGAGGATTTTATATCTTCCATAATAACAGCGGGCGACATACATGCCAGTAACAAGTGCAATGCTTGCGGTATTACTGGCATGTGCAAGTCTCATTTAAGCGGCATGTTGCAGCTTAGCGACATAGAGGTCATAGGCATTTTCCTCTGTGTATATAGGAAGGTGATTTAATTTCCCGCTATGTATCAACATTCGATTCTGATTGCACTTCTGATTACATTGTTTTTTTGGCCAGGATGGCATATTTAAATCAAGAATTGAATGGAATTTGTACTTCTTTTCCAATAATTGAATTTTTTCTTCATCCATCCCTCTATTTGCGAAAAGACATATGGCGACAACATTTGCACCACATTTTTTCTCGACAAGCTGAGCCAACCGCTCTAATCCATTACCAGTAGTAGCCATATCGTTAACTATTAATACATTTTCGCCGGGTTTAATATCAAAACCTTCAATTAAATCCCCTTTCGGACTACCGTCGTTATCAATAGCAGTATATACAGCTCTACACCCCATCCTTCCGTTAAACTCACGAGCAATATCATACGCAAAAAACATCCCTTGAGACGCGGGTCCCAAAACAACATTGATATCTGCAATTTTTTCACAGTCTGTTGTTAACCAAGCAACCATTTCTTTGCTTATCTTAGCCACAAACGATGGATATTGACTTATTGCTGCAAACCGGAAAAAGGTGTCTGAGTGTTTTTTTGACAATAACTCAAAATGGCCATCAAATGTAATTGCCTTTGAAGAATCCAACATTTCCCAGATCATACTTTCTTCTAAATGATAAAGATGGTTTATTTTCACAACCTCTTTGACTCTTTGTAGATATGTTCTATCCATAGCAGCCTCCCTCTTTTGAGTTTTCCCTGTTAATACTTTTGATATTTTAACAGGCGAACTTTATTCTTATTCTTACAGTGGCAATCTCCCAATTTCGTCACTTTCATGTTAACTGAACAGCCAACCATAATATCGGTCTGTCTAATTCCGTAAGAATCAAAACATGCAGGATCTCTCATACCATCAAAAAATATCACCACTTTTTGGACAATTGCACCTTGTTCTCTCAACCATTTAATCGCTTGCTGTACCGTTGGAGGAAAAAGCAAAAAAGACTCCAGCAGAATCACTTTTACTCCCTCAAGAGATTTCCCTTCTTCATACTCAAACTCTACTAAGTAATCGCCACCTTTCCAAAATGGCAACTTTTTCTCATGGCAACTTATCGAATGAGAAGGAATACATCTTGGCCAATGACTCACAAACTCATATGGAAAAATTTTGTTCGTCGGTTTCTTTATTGATAAAAACATATCTACTTCTACCGAATTACAATCCATTGCCATAGCTTTGCAGATTTCTCTAAAAAACAACTCATCACCATCGATAATGGGTAAAATTGTTAAAAATCTACAGGCATGATAGCTTTTATCAAAACTTTGATAGTGAAACCGGCTATTTGTGGTCAATGCATTATGTTTTTGTATTGCATCAACGATGAAATGCTCGGGGACCTCTTTCGGATAGTTTGATTTTATCGAATTGGCGATTTCCACTTCATGAAAGGTCGTATTCCCTCGCTTCCAAAATTTTTCTATTATTTTTTTGAGTTTGATGAAAATTTCTACCTTTTTTATATAAGGATGAAGAAACCACTCCCAAAGGAAGCCAAAAATCACAGCAAAAACGGCTGCCCAAATTATTTCAATGTGATGATGTTCCCAAAGGAGTTCCCACCAATTTAATAACAAATTCGCACTTCCGAAAGTGTTCGTGCCAGCGTTGAGCGGCAGCAAATTATACATTTTGAGTAACCATTTCAGACAAAACTCGTTCAGCTGCCACGACCGGATCATTAGATTGTAAGATTGGTCTTCCTATTACAATATAATCGGCACCTAACCGGATCGCCTCCGCTGGAGTTGTAACCCTTTTTTGGTCATCAACCATTACCCCCCAACATGGCCTGATACCAGGAGTTAAAATTACAAAATCATTCCCACAGGACTCTCGAATAATTGAAATTTCTTGAGGAGAAGCGACAACGCCATCTACCCCTGAAGCTTGGGACATTTTTGCTAAGTGCTGAACTTGATCCTTAATACCTAAAATTACTCTAAGCTCCTCAGAAAGAACAATACTATTAATACTTGTTAAAACTGTCACAGCAAGAAGAATAGGCCGTCGTACATTACTTTTTTGACACTCTTCTTCTAATCCCTCGACTGCTGCTTGCATCATCTGAGAGCCACCTGAGGCATGAACATTCAACATATACACTCCAAGCTTTACAGCCATCCTTACAGAATTTGCCACTGTATTTGGAATATCATGATATTTAAGATCAAGGAAAACTTCTCCCCCACATTTTCTAATAACCTCCACAGCTTTTGGTCCCTCTTTTGTAAAAAGCTGTGATCCTATCTTAAAAATACCTATTTTTGATTTTAGCAATTTTGCTGCTTTGACGGCATCGTCCAAGCAATCAACATCTAAAGCAAGACAAAGCCGTCTCCGAGCCTGTTCTTTTTCCATTCAGATACACCAAACCCATTCTAAACTTAAAAATGTAAGGACAGTATACATAAATTATAACATTGATACTAATATTTGTCAATAACAATTTTTATATGAACTGAAAATTGACAGCATAATGACTTGAGGAAATACCATTATTTGCCGATTAATAAAGATAAGGCATAATTGTGTTCTACTTAAGTTTAGTAACAAGCAGAGCATGCAAGGAACAAGACATCATGCACATCCCCTATCTTACAGACAAATATAAGGATATAAAGCGGTTTCAATTCGTAATAAATGTGCTGCTTAAGCATGGGTTGGGGCATATAATCTCAAGGTTGAATCTTGAACATCACCTTTCCCTCTGGAGGCGAATTATCCATCGACCCTCATCAGAGACTCATGAAATATGGCTCTCTGCCCCGGAGCGGCTTCGGATGGCAATGGAGGAATTGGGTCCAACCTTTATCAAGTTTGGGCAGATTTTAAGCACCCGTCCAGATATAGTCCCGGCAGAATATATAAAGGAATTTGAAAAACTTCAGGATGATATTCACCCATTTCCATTTGAAGATGTCAGGGCTATAATAAAAAAAGAATTGCATCTTGAGATTGAGGATTTATTCAAGGAGTTTTCTGAGCAACCAATAGCAGCAGCATCCATTGCTCAGGTTCATCGAGCGGTATTGCCTTCTGGTAAGCTTGTGGTGGTTAAGCTCAGGCGACCAGGGATTGAGGAAATAATAGAGGCTGATTTGCGAATCCTGTTTGCTTTAGCCAATCTTCTGGAAAAACGCATTCCATCAACCAAACAGTATAACCCTATGGGGATTATCAAAGAGTTTGAAAGAAATATCAAAAAGGAATTAAACTTTACCAAAGAAGCGTATCATATCGAACAATTCCAAAAAAACTTTCAGAATGAGCCAACAATTTGCATCCCAAATGTTTATTGGGAAACAACCAGTAAAAAAATATTGACAATGGAGGCAATTGACGGCATAAAGGTGAGTGATATAAAAAGAATAGAGGAAGCAGGGCTTGATCCAAAGATAATTGCCAAAAATGGGGTAAGGGCTATCCTGAAACAGGTGTTTGTCGATGGATTCTTCCATGGTGATCCACATCCAGGAAATATCTATGTTTTAGAGGGCAATAGAATAGCCTTTTTGGACTTTGGGATAGTGGGAAGAATAGATGAAAGAATGCAGCAAAACCTATCAGACGCTATTCTGGGCATGTTACTTAAAAACACACAACAAATCATAGATTGCTTTTGGAAATTAGAGGCAATAGATGAGGATGTTGATAAACGGGCATTAAAGGCAGACTTAGATGCCTTTGTTGAAAGATACTATGAAATACCCTTGGAAAAGCTGAAGATTGGATGGATGATGCAGGATGTTCTGGAGATAGCTATCAGGAATAAGCTCAAGATATTGCCTGAATTTCTGCTGCTGGCAAAAACCCTGATAGTGATAGAGGGTGTAGGATTAATGCTGGATCCCACATTTGAGATAATTCCCCTTGTCCAACCACTTGTAAGTTCTGTGGTGAAAAAGAGGCTTGCCCCAAGCAAGATATTTAATGAAGCATTAAAATTAACAACAGAATTTGGCTCTCTGATAAAAACCCTGCCTCAGGAGATAGATCTTTTATTAAAAAAGCTTCAATCAGGCAAGCTAAAGATAGAATTTGAGCATCAGGGGCTTGGGGATTTGATTAAGGAATTTGATCGGGTAAGCAATCGGCTATCCTTTGCCCTGATTGTAGCCGCAACCATCATTGCCTCTTCCCTGATGGTTCAGGCAAACATTGGACCATTGGTTTGGGGCATTCCATTATTAGGGCTGATTGGCTTCATTATTTCAGGTGTGTTAGGGATGTTTTTGCTTGTGTTAATTATTATTTCCGGAAGGTTTTAGGAGAATCAGGAGGTTCGATATGATTGGTTTTACTAAGCTTCTTTGTGGAACGGCTACGGTTTCAGCGGTTTTGAGGGGAGAGGCTTCGGAAAAATTGCTACAATTTTCCACCACAAGCCCCATAGTTGTCTGGAATATTACCCATAAATGTAACCTGAGGTGTAAACATTGCTACATAAAGGCAGGGGATAAAGCCATGGGGGCAGAACTTACTACAGAAGAGGGCAAGGGGATTATCTCTTCGATGGCAGAGATGAATGTTCCTGTTTTGCTTTTTTCCGGTGGTGAACCACTTATGCGGGAGGATGTTTTTGAATTGGCTGACTACGCAAGGTCAAAAGGGATAAGGACAGTCATTTCGTCTAATGGAACATTGATTACCAAAGAAATGGCATCATTAATAAAAGAAACAGGATTACAATATGTAGGGATAAGCATTGATGGTATGCCTGCAACCCATGATAAATTCAGGGGCATTGACGGTGCCTTTGAGATGGCAAGGGAAGGCATAAAAAATCTAAAGGAAATGGGTGTAAAGGTTGGCATAAGGTTTACCGTTAATAGATACAATTATCATGAGTTAAGGGATGTTTTAGGGTTTGTTGTTGATTCTGGCGTTACAAGATTCTGCATGTATCACCTTGTCTACTCTGGCAGAGGGAAAGAAATGGCAGGGGATGATATTACCAATGAGGAACGAGGAGAGCTATTTAACATTCTCAGGGAATATACCACAGAGCTTGACCAAAAGGGTGTGGAAATGGAGGTATTGACTACAGATAATCATGTTGATGGCATATTGATACATCGTTGCATTGAAGAAAACATGCCACAGAGGGCAGAAGAGGTAATGGAATTATTAAAAATGCATGGTGGCTGCTCTGCTGGTACCAAGTTTGCCAATATCGGTCCCACAGGCAATGTCCATCCCTGCCAATTCTGGACAAATAAGGTGCTTGGAAATGTCCGGGAAAAAAGATTCAGCCAGATCTGGAATGATACTGAGAATGAATTCTTAATTAAACTCCGCAATAAGGGGGCTTATCTAAAGGGCAAATGTGGTGAATGCAAGCATAAGGATATATGCGGCGGATGCAGGGTAAGGGCAGAGGCAATATCTGGGGATTCGTGGCAGGAAGATCCGTGTTGTTATATTTGATTGGTAACTATGGATGTCAGTAATTCTGGGTAAAAATATTGAGGTTCTATCACGATTTGTGTGGGTAAAGAAGAGATAGGTTTATCGCTTTCATTCCACACCAGAGTATGTCATCTGGAGGTATTTCTACTTCCATGTGCGGGGGTTAAATGTATACTTTGGAGTGGTTAAAGCGATAAACCTTCTTCAATACATTAAGAATGTTCTGCAAGGTTGATAAAGAACCAACTTTATCTTACCCACACAAATCGTAATAGAGCCAATATTGACCTGTGCAATTAGAATTTGGAGTGCGAAAGCTCCTTGCTTTCGCTTTGCTTTGCGAGAGCTTACTTGCTCTCGACAGGTTGTTACGGAACTAAAATTGTCGTAGGGACAGAGCCTGCCCCTGCGAAGGCAGGGGGCTCGTCCCTGTCCGTAAAACGCACCAAACGGTCACAAATGCAACGGATAATCAACAGACGGACACCCACAAGGG
>JAZDHC010000156.1:0-3048 GCA_043806395.1 Candidatus Desantisiibacteriota bacterium
TTTATCTAATAGAGTACAGAGGTAGCAGAAGGCTAAAGTCTTCCACTACTTGATTCATAAATCGAATGATTACAAAAATCACAATTTGTGAACTTAGCGAGGAAATCTTTTTTTGCGAGGCATAATCATGAAAAAACTACCAATAGGTATTCAGACATTTGAAAAAATAATCACCGAGAATTATTGTTATGCAGACAAAACAAAGATAATCTATGAACTTATAAATCAGGGTACTTATTTCTTCCTATCTCGTCCAAGAAGATTTGGGAAATCATTATTAATAGACACGATAAAGGAATTATTTGAAGGCAGGGAAGAGCTTTTTAAGGGTTTGTGGATAGAAGACAAATGGGACTTTAATAAAAGATATCCAGTTATAAAGATAGATTTTGGAGCAGGGGTATTTAAGAAAAGGGAAGAGTTAAGAGAAAGAATATTTTTTGTGTTAAAAGAAAACCAAAAAAGATTAACCGTAGATTGTATCAACCAAACACTAACAAGTAATTATTTTGAAGAGCTAATCACAAAGGCAAAAGAGAGGTATGGCGAAAGGGTAGTAGTTTTAATAGACGAGTATGATAAGCCAATCTTAGATAACATTGAAACCCCAGAGATTGCACAGGAGATGCGGGAAGAGCTTAAGAATCTATATTCTGTTCTCAAGTCAACGGATGCCTGTATCAAATTTGTCATGCTGACAGGGGTATCTAAGTTTTCTAAGGTATCATTATTCTCCGGGTTAAATAATCTCAAGGATATAACGATAGATGAGCGATTTGCAACTATCTGTGGATATACTCAGAATGATTTAGAGATAATATTCAGGGAATATTTAGTAAATGTAGATTTAGAGAAGGTAAAGTTATGGTATAATGGTTATTCATGGCTTGGGGAAGGGGTGTATAATCCGTTTGATATATTATTGTTTTTGGATAGTCCGAGCAAGGAGTTCAGAAATTACTGGTTTGAGACAGGCAATCCGACATTTTTATTAAAGATATTGAAGGAAAGAAGGTATTACATCCCAGAGTTTGAAGAGATAACGGCAGGGGAATCATTGATAGGTTCATTTGATGTAGATTGCATAGAGCCTGATGCATTATTGTTTCAGACAGGATATCTGACAATAAAAAATAAAAAACAAATAGGGGCAAAGATAGAATATACATTAACCTATCCAAACTTAGAGGTTAAAAGTTCATTGAATGATTGTTTGCTGTTTTATCTAAATAAAGATGCACGGATTAAAGAGAATACACAATCAAGGGTTTACAAGTCCATAGAGGAATTAGATTTTGAATTATTAAAAGACACATTTTTCAGACTCTTTGCCGCCATACCCTATGAATGGTACATAAAGAATGAATTGGACAAATATGAAGGCTATTATGCGTCAATATTCTACACTGTCTTTGCCTCACTTGGATATTCTCTAAGGGTAGAGGAGTCTACCAATCATGGCAGGCTTGATATGGCGATAATAACAGAAAAGCTCGTGATAATATTTGAGTTTAAGGTAGTGGATGGGAAAAGCAAGCAAAACACAGCATTAGAGCAGATAAAGAACAGGAAGTATTATGAAAAATACTTGAATCCGGACAAAGAGATATATCTGGTAGGGATAGAATTCTCAAAGACAGAGAGAAATATTGTAAGGTTTGATTGGGAAATGGTGAAATGAAAAAATTAAGGTAACTACTCAGATAAAGGAATTTGCCACAGAGAAACAGAGAAATTAACAGCAATCAGGAAAAAGAAACCATACTCTTTAGCCACGAATTACACGAATGAACACAAATGAGAAAAGAATAACAATTTTACTGAATTTTGGAAAAGAAAAATTCGTGTAATTCGTGGCTAAAAATCTCTGTATTCATTTATAGCTGAGTAGTTACACATTTTTCAATTTAATGCCCTGATCTCGCCAAATAATTAAAAGCAAAAAAATAATTTTGCCATAATTGGTCGCTGGAACCATACTCATTATCAAAAGCAAAATAGTCAACCAATACCTCATAAACACGGGTTAATTCTCTGAGCCGTTTTTTGTTTTTTTGGTCAGAGATAGTCAAATATAGAAGTTCTAAGCCTCGTTCAAATGCTTGCTGACAATACTCAGGATTATTTTTGTTTTTCCAGTTAATTGCCCGATTGATTTCGCTTCCGATATTAGCCATTTGAGTCGGGAATGAAAGGTCAAACCATCTGCCGTTGGCTAAATCTTTATGTTGATAACTCATTTCCCCACCAATTTGTCAACTACAGATCTTATCTTTTCTCTGATTTCAGGATTGTCTATTCCCCTGCTACGATTGCCTTGGGAAGGACGAAGATTAATCATTGAATCAAATTCAATAAAATCATCTCCTTCAAGTTCCGGATATAAATTAATACCCCAAAGATTTTTCTGCTTTGACCCGTTCTCTAAAAGCAAAGCCTCTTCATCAGAATGAAGCTCAGCATCAATTGCTATGATTTCATCTTCAATATCAACAACAACCTTGACAATGTTGCCAAAACCATTGATTGCTATTTCTTTTAACTCTTTGAGTTCGATATTGTCTTTTACGATTTTCATTTTTTATTATCAACCTTTTTTGTGTTTACTCAATATCGTATGGAAATTTCACAGAAAGCATCATGACTGTCCATCGCCAATTTTCCACAAGATATTAAGCAATTATATTACATGAATACTCTTTGTTTGCTCATATTTCTTCGCAATGTCCTCAATTATCTGTCTTTTAAGCCATGCCAGTTCATTATCCTTACTCATTTCTTAAAAATTAAATTATCAAAAATTGTTTTGTAATTTATCTTTTTATGTTTTTCCTTCAATAATTCGAAATACCTTTCTAAAACTGTGTTGGTTCATTGGGAATCGTAATTTTTCATTCAATAATTTAGCGACTTTTCCGTATTCGTGAGGCGGTATCTCCACCCCAGATACAGAGGTTTTTTTAGGCATAAAAGGCAACTCAAGATTATCCTACTTAATCACCTTTCCCTTCTTTCGCAAGGACAAGATTTAGTCGGTGGGGGAATACT
>JAZDHC010000157.1:0-9445 GCA_043806395.1 Candidatus Desantisiibacteriota bacterium
GAAACTGTAATAACACCTGAACTCAATCTATTGATAGATTTCCCGAAGATGGCAAGTAGTACTATAAATATTCGTGGTGTGTCGAAGCAGGTGATTGGGACAATCAGTGGGTTCGTAGCATATGGCACTATGTCTGTGCCATTGAACATGGCTGTTGTTGCGGGTGGCAGTGGCTGGGTAGGGAGTGCGAGCATTCCATCTGGGGTTGAGGGCACAGGCACGATAACTGTTATTGCTACAGATATTTCTGACCAGCGGGCAACATTTACCAGTGTGTTACATATTGACACCATTCTACCAGAGGCACCGAGCATTGTAGCTGATAGGAATTCTACGGGTGGATGGAATATTCATGGCACGGCAACAGATGTGCGATTGGTTGAATTATGGGGTGGGGGAAAGCTCTATAGCACAACAATCCCACAACCCTCAGGCTATTTTGCTTTTAATGCTGATCCACGAATGATACCTTCAGGCACAACAACCCTTTGTGCAATGAGTGTAGATAAGGCTGGCAATCGGAGATCATCTGATGTTGTTGGTATCCATCCACCTCTGCGACTTTCTGCCAACCTGCTGCCACAATTAGTAAACACCTCATTTGAGATTCATGGTGCTGCAAATCAGGCGATTGGTATGATCAAAGGGTTCGTATCATATGGCAATGGTTCTGTGACACTGAATATGACTATTACAACTGATACGATTGGTGGTATAGGCTGGGTGGGCAGTGTGAGTATCCCGGCTGGGTTTGAAGGCAAGGGCACAGTAACTATTTTTGCTACTGATACCTACAACCAGCAGGCAACATTTACCGGCACGCTGAATATTGACACCATTCCACCAGGGACACCGACCATTGTGGCTATATATATAGCCACAGCTGGCTGGGTAATTTATGGCACGGCAACAGATGCGACATTAGTTAGACTGTTGGTCAATGATCAGCCATCTGGCACAACCACGCCAAGTGCTGTGGGGACATTCCGCTTTACGCTCGGATCAATTTCTGCCACTACCACTGTCGTTGCTGTGAGCAGGGATAAGGCTGATAATCGGGCAGAATCCCATCTGCTGGACATTCCATTACCGTTGCAGCTTTTTGCCGATTTGCCACACACGATAGGCAAAATGCTTGAGGTTCATGTCACTGCAAGCCAGCCACTGAGTACAATTAGGGGCAAGTTGTGGTATGGTGCTAACTCTGTGATATTGAGCATGGCTGTGGACAAGAGTGTCGTTGTAGGCAATGGCAACAATGGGTGGGTGGGGAGTTCGAACATTCTGGCTGGGTTTGATGGCGTGGGCACGGTAAGTATTGTTGCTGTGGACACCTACAACCAGCGGGCTGAATTTATGGGCACGCTGAGCATTGACACTACCCGACCAGCTGCACCGACCATTGCAGTTACGAACACAACCAAAGCTGGCTGGATAGTATATGGCACGGCAACAGAGGTGGCACTGATTGGACTATTGGTCAACAATCAGCCGTATGGCACAACCACACCAAGTGCTGTGGGGACATTTAGCTTTTCGCTGGGATCAATTGCTACTACAACCATTGTTCATGCAGTGAGCATAGATACAGTTGGTAATCAAACATCATCCAAGCCGATTGTTATTCCGTTACCGTTGCAGCTTTTTGCCGACCTACCACAATTAGTAAACACCATGATTAAGGTTCACGGCACAGCAAGTCAGGTGTTGGGTACGATCAGTGGGTTCGTAGCATATGGCATTAGTTCTGTGCCACTGAGCATGGTTGTGAACAAGATCGATATTGTGGGCAATACTGGCGGCAATGGTTGGGTGGGGAGTGCGAGCATTCTGGATAAGATTGATGGCGTAGGCACGGTGACAATTTTCGCTACTGATATTTACAACCAGCAGGCAACATTTATCGGTACGCTGAGTATTGACACCATTCCGCCAGAGATACCGACCATTGTGGTAACAAACACAGCAAAAGATGGCTGGGTGGTATATGGTACTGCAACAGAGGCGGTGATAGTTGAACTACTATGGGCTAACCAGAAACAGAAGATGGCAACAACAATCACACCAAATACTATGGGGACATTTAGTTTTTCATTGGGATCAATTGCTGCCACCACCACTGTTCAAGCAGTGAGCAGGGATAAGGCTGGCAATTGGGTAGAATCCGAACCGCTATACATTTATCCGCCAATAGTACCACCACCAGGCACACCAACCATTGCAGCTACGAACACAACCACTGGTGACTGGATGATTTATGGCACGGCAACAGAGGCAGTGATCGTTGAACTGTGGACTAACAAAGGGCTGTATGGCACAACCACGCCAAGTGCTGAGGGGGCATTTAGCTTTTCATTGGGATCAAGTACTGCCACAATCACCGTCGTTGCAATGAGTATGAATCAGGCTGGCAATTGGGCAAAATCCGAACCGTTGTACATTTATCCACCACTGTTACCATCACCAGCTACACCAATCATTCAAGAAGTAAAACCATTTCAAGGTACGGTTGGTACTACTGTACTGGTTGCTGGTGCAGGATATGCAGCAAGTGATAGTATTACAATATTGTTTGGGACAAATAACAACATCCAACAGACAGTTGCCAATAGCGAGGGCTTATTTAGCACCACATTTACGATTGATACACAAGTATATGGCACGACAGCCATTACAGCCAGCAATGGGAGTGTTGTTGCCAAAAATATGTTCTATATTCTGCCACAGGTTGTAAGTATGATGCCGGTAACAGGGACAGTAGGAACAGTGGTGACTATTGCTGGTACAGGATATGCAGCAAGTGACAATATTATCGTGGCATTTGGGATGAATCCCACTATTCAGCAAACAATTGCCAATAGTTCCGGCTTATTCAGTACCACCTTTACGATTGATACCCAGAGCTATGGGACAAAAACCATTACAGCAGGGAGTCAAGTAGCTATGGCGAGCAATATATTTATCATTCGTCCACAGGTTGTCCGTATAATGCCGACGGCCGGAACAGTAGGAACAATGGTGAATATTGCTGGTACAGGTTATGCAGCAGATGACAATATTATCGTGGCATTTGGGACAACCGTCAACATCCATATAACCACAGCCAGGAGTAATGGCTTCTTTAGCACCATATTTACGATTGATACCCAGAGCTATGGGACAAAAACCATTATGGCAAAGGGTGTAGGTGCTGCCGGCAGTGTGTTCCACATCATGCCTGCGGTGTATAGTGTAATGCCGATGGCTGGTCCGGTTGGCACAATAGTGACCATCAAGGGCAATGGATATGCAGTATCTGAGGTGATATTCATTAATTTTGGCAATACTGTTAGTATTGCCACTATTCTCTCTAATGTAAGTGGGTTTTTCACAGCAAGTTTTGTAGTGAATACACAAGGCGACGGTACAACAACGATTACATGTACGAATATATCTTCAACTGTTGTAGCCGATAATACATTCTATATTGGCACCCGTACCGGACAGCCATCACCTGCCCTTTCTACCCCAACAACCATTGCCATCCCCATCCGCTCAGAAAATGGTGGCACCATCACCATCTCTGGTAAACTTGGACAAACCACACTCAAGATACCACCAGATGCCTTAGCTGAGGACAGTCAGGTAATGCTTACGGAGATCTCAAAAAGCACAGGAAAATTAGCTGTAGCTAATTTCAATGTAAGGCAGGAGAAAAACATAACCCCTGTCCCGGATAGTTATCGAAGCCTTGTCTGCACTAATCAAGCAAACGGCAAGCCTGTCTCCTCCACCAGGCAAGCCATGCAACTTTGCATCCCATATGGTGATGAAAATCATGATGGGATTGTGGATGAGACAAGCATTTGTGTTGAAACCCTGAAGATATTCAAACTAAATGAGGTATCAAATCGCTGGGAGATGCTTACAGACTCCTATCCTGTAGCAACAAAATGTGAGGTTCGGGCAAATATTTATGAGTTTGGAATTTATGCGATCATGTCTTATGAGCCGGTGTATAGCCTTTCTGATGTAAAGGTTTATCCAAATCCATTCTATCCTAATATGAATCAGAAATGCAAATTTTCTCCATTACCCTCTGGCCGTCTTACTATTTCTATCTACAATTCAGCCGGCGAACAGGTCAGGGTATTGCGACAATATTCTAATGAAGGAGTGGAATGGGATGGGAATAATGATCAGGGAGAGTCTGTTGCCAGTGGGATATACTTTTATCTGATTAAGAATACTGAGGGGAAAAGAACTGGGAAGATTGGGCTTGTTAGATGATTTGTAGCTGTTCAGCCACGAAGAATTGCCTCCCTCATAACCTCTACTGGTGCAGGACACCCTGTCCATATTTCAAAGGCTAATGCCCCTTGATGGATTAACATACCCAGTCCATTTATTGCCCTTGCCCCGCTATTTTTAGCTGTTTGCAAAAGGGGTGTTTCTGGGGGGGAATAGATGATGTCATAGACTATCTGTCCTTTTCTTATTAATGAAGGGTCAATCAATAATGGATCACCCTGTTTCATCCCTGCTGAGGTGGTATTAATTATCATGTCTGCCTGAGCAATCTCATCCCTGCTGTCTATTATTCCCATGCCTGCAACGGATACACCCATTGACTGGAACGATTTTGCCATTTCCTCTGCTCTTGGTGCAGTACGATTACAAAATATTAACCTCTTGACCCCATCTTTGATCAGGCTATGTCCTATTGCTCTGGCAGAGCCACCAGCCCCAAGAATAACTATATTCTTACCTGCAATGGTTATGCCTTCATCCTCAATCAATGCCCTGATAAATCCTCGACCATCAGTATTGTCCCCAATACATTTGTTATTTTTGATGGAGATAGTGTTTACTGCCCCAATAGCCTTAGCGTCCGGGGAAATCTCATCAAGATATTTCATTACCTCAATCTTATGCGGCACAGTAACATTCAACCCAACCATGCCCAATGCCATCATACCCTTTATTGCCTCATTCAACTGTTCTGGTTTAACATGAAAGGGGACATACACAAGATTCAACTTGAGATGCTTAAAGGCAGCATTATGCATCTGTGGAGAAAGCGAATGTTTCACCGGATCCCCAATAATACCCACAACCTTGGTTTGACCATTGATTGGCATAATATGTTCCTTTGGAATAGTTAATAGGGCAGGTGCAATACCTGCCTACAGTATTACTCAATAAATTTCTTCACAGCCTGAGCAAATTCTGGCGGCAGAAGAAGACAGATAAGTTGTAGAAATGCCTTGAAGGCAGGGATAATGTTTGATGAGACTATTAATTCTTTGCTTGACCCTATTGGAAACTTAAGCAAAACAATAATAGCTATGCTAACCAATATCAGTCCTCTAATTGTCCCAAAGAGTATCCCGCCAAGATTATCCACCCAACCCAACATGGCAATTTTCATTATCTTTTGAAGCACTATCCCCCCGAAATTTATCAGGATATTTACCAAAACAGTGATAATCGCAAAAGCAACAGGCTTTGCTACCTCCGCTGGCAGCCATTGATGGAGCAGAACAGCCCCACTTTCAAAGGTTTTTCCAGCAATAAAAACCCCTGCAATCATCCCTATCAGAGAAAACACCTCCCTGCTTAATCCCTTCATCATGCTGAGGACAATGCTTATCACTATAACTACGAAGAATAATATGTCAAGGATATTCATTTATGTAAATCACCTTCCTCATACGGTTGATATGTTCCTTGAGCTTTTCATATGTAAGATGTGTCTGATCCACAATATCAAAAAAATAGGGCATCGGGCTTTCATCCTCAAGCATGGAGTGCAAACGAGAAACCGTCGTAAAAGTGACATCTTGCCCCCAGATGGCTAAATCTACATCAGAGCCAGGTTTGTTGTTTCCTTTTGCCCTTGAGCCAAAAATAGCAGCTTTTTCAATCTCCGGCAGCCTACGGAGGGCAGATATAATATAATCAATGTCTTCCTGTTTTAATCCATAATTCATAATTCACCCGAAAGGTGTTCAAAAAGCTCGCAAAGCATTTCATAATATTTTGTGCGTATCAGCAATTCTGCCTCTTCAGCAGATGTTTCATCATAAGTATGAGACATCAGGTTTCTTTTTTCAAGTGCGTCTATCCATGCAAATCCGTCAGAAATTAATTGAATTTGAAAAGCCGTCTGAATGGCATTTCTTGGACTTTTAACAGTAAAGCCCTGCTCATCCAGATAATCCTTTGCTGTTTTCCATGCAAGCTCAAAGGTATATTCAAAGCATTGAATCAGCCCTTGTTTTTCAAATTTGTTCAACTCTGGCTTTTCAATAAATTCTTTTAACTGCCCCAATGCTTTATCAAAATTGTCATACCGTTGTTTCCATCGGACATCTTCTGACATTATTTATTTCCCCCTACTGTCTCAACAACCTTAAACTGACGCAATGGTAGTAATTCTCATTTTGATATTTTTCCACCGCAGAGACGCAGAGTCGCAGAGAAGAAACGCTGAGTGAAGCATATAAAATTCTCTGCGACTTTGCGTCTCTGCGGTTCATAATGAGAATTACTGCCTACCGACAATTAAGAGTTGACACGACACTACCTTACCACCGCAATCTTACCCCTTCTCTGCTGTCCGGTGGTCTCATCCTCAATCAGGAAGAGGTAAATACCGCTGGCAACACGAGTACCATCATTGTTAACCGCACCCCAGATCAATGGTTTCTCGTTAGTAGATTTTTCATACACCAGTTCACCGGCAATATTGTATATCTTGACACAAATGGAATGAGCAGGAAGGCTGCCAAAAGTAAACCCTGTCTGTCCCTCTGCCAGTGATAATGGATTTGGATACACCACCATGGCATTCAAGTCCAGATACAGCGGTATCAACACAAAGTTTACCCCCAAGAGTTTGCTGGCAAGTGGTGGTGCTCCCTTAAATCCGGGTGTTGTTGAAACCTTAGCAATTTTGGTAGCCATCATGGGTTGATAATTAGCTGGTGGAAGAATAGCCACGGTATATGTCCCCCTTGGCAAGCCGTCAATGGCATAATCTCCATCAGGACCAGTTGAGGTTGTGCCTTTTAGCACCAATTCGTTATTATCTAACACCTTATACGCCTTGATAGGTACACCAGCCATAGAAATTTTCTGCGTCTCTTCTACATCCTTATACATCCCACCGCTTACCTGTCCACCGATAACGCTGAATGAATTACTTTTGCCTTTCTTATCATTTGTCTGAGCAAGGAGGCTTGTTTCTGAAATAGCAACTGGAATTGACACGCTCCCGATGGCTATTCCTTTCTCAAACATCAAGGTAACACTTCCCATCACACCAGCAGAATCAAGCAAGGTAACGGGTCCAAACTGGTCGAGAATATGATTACTCAAGGCATCACAGGCAAGAATTTGCACATCAAACATTTCCTCCACTACCTGTGTCTGGATTGGTGCTATTTCGAGATATGACAATGCACCAGAATTAACCGCAATGATTCCAGTACAGCCATGATGACCATTTGCATCTGTAACCACAATTGTCCCTGTTCCAACCTTGACTGCTGTAAATGTTGCCTGCGTTCCTATACCGGGGGATGACATTGTGCCAATATCTCCATTTATTTCCCAGTTTGCCTGAATCTGTCCAAGCGGATTATTGTCTGCATCATAACCGGCAGCACTCAGGCTAAGTATATCCCCAGCAACCAAGGATACATGGTGTATGGGGTTATTATCCATGCCTGTTACTGCTAAATGATGAAGCATACCGGGTGTAACTATGATATTATCCAATTGGGCAATGTGACCCTTGCCATCACGAGCTTGAATGCTCCCTGTGCCTGGTTTTCTGGGATCAAATGTAACCATTGGTGCCCTTTTTCCTGATAGCACACCAATATCTCCCTGAATCTCCCATTGAACCGAAACATTCCTGACAAAATTTCCTGCCTCATCATACCCCTTTGCCTCTAAGGACAAGATGGTATCAGTAGTTAAGGTTATTGACCCTTCCTGATGTGAGATAGCAGCAATGGTTATCTGTTGAATAGGCGTTGATAGTGCCTGTTCATTATTATATAGCTTAAGTATTGGCACACCCGTGGTATCCTCCCCGGCTAAAGCCAGATCAAGATCTTCATCATTATCATAATCAATCCAGTTTGCACAACCGAAGATAACCCCGGGCAAATTTTGGGTTGTATCAACGGTAAGGGTTCCAGCCTCGTTTTTATACAGGGTGGTGGTACGGCTGCCAGCCATAGTTTGCCCAGCAACAATCAGGTCAAGGCTGCCATCCCCATCATAATCCCCAAAAGCCATAGATGAATGAAAAACAGGAATAAGTTTTTGCCGTGTATCCTCAACAAACCTACCATTATCATTAATATATGCCTTTATAGCTGCCCCATCAGGCAGCCAGCCGCCTATAATCAGGTCAAGATCGCCGTCCCCATCATAATCTCCCCAGGCAAGCGAGCCATAATAGGTACTGATTAATGTTTGAGGGTCTTCAACAAACTCTCCCTCCTTAGTCTTTCGATAGATCTTGGTATATGGCTTCCAATCCGTTGTTTCATCACAGCCAGCCATGCAATAGGAATCTTTTTCCGCATCTTTATTACTATCCGTCCAGGCAATAGAGCCATAGCGGATAGGCGGATGCTGCGTGGTATCTTCGATCAGAATGCCATCTACATTTTGATATACCTTTGAGACAGGTTGTCTATCAGCATTATATCCAGCCACTGATAAATCCAATCTCCCATCCCCATTATAATCATTCCAACCAACCTTTCCATAAGAAACACCAGTTATCTTTTGGCTGATATCCTCCTGAAAGGTAGTAGTTCCCGGTTCATTCTTGTAAATCTTAGTCACTGGTTGCCCTGTTTTATCTAATCCGCACACAGCCAGATCAATGTCACCATCCCTATCATAATCACCCCATGAAAGCGATGCCTGAGTAATGCCAAGGAATTGCTCCCCGGAATCAACTAATCCCTCGCAAAAGGCAGAAACTGGCAGCCCTAAAAGAAATACCATAGCAAACATTAATCGAATCATTTTTAGATACCTCCATTAAATATTTCGGCATGATTCAAAAATTCCACCCCCTACCCTCGCCAGCGGGGGACAGGAATACACCCCGTCCGCTTCGCGTTCACCCTCTCAAGAGGGGAATAGGATTGTGTTACCTTTTTTTGAACCATGCCAATGTTTCGGTAATTTCCTAACACTCAACATTAATATAGCATAAACTGCAAGGGGTGTCAAGGGAAATCTTATCACAAAGCAAAACGAAAGCAAGTAATCTTTCACACTCCAAAATTCCGTAATTGCTCAATATCTTGTGGAAAGTGAAAGGGATTAGCCACAAAGACACGAAGGCACGAAGGAAGACACAAAGGAAGATATTATTAGTGTTTTCTTAGTGTCTTGGTGTCTTCGTGGCAAATCTCCATCTTGCACATTT
>JAZDHC010000158.1:0-8106 GCA_043806395.1 Candidatus Desantisiibacteriota bacterium
GTTCACTATGCCTTAAGTCGCACGCCTTGCTGGACGAGCGAATCGACAACCTCGATGTGACACATTTATTTTGTGACAGACCCTTACCTGATTACCGATTACCCTATTACCTTACTTAAATACCCAACTCCCGCTTAAAGATAGCCTGATGGATTAATCCCTGGCTGACAATACCTACTAATTTTTTGTTATCAACTATTGGCACTCGCCGAATATTTTTCAGGATCATAAGGGAAGCTACCTTCAGGATGGGTGTATCCGAGGTAGCAGTCAGTACATTTTTAACCATAAGACTCTCTATTTTCAGGGCAGTTACATTCTTATATTGTCCCTCTAATTCTTCAAAGTCTATATTGGAAAGGGGTGCGTTGTATAATTCAGCATACTTAGGATACATTGCCTGCAAAATATCCTTTTCAGAAATAATTCCCAACAATTCCTTGTCCTCATTTACTACAGGCACACCTGTAATCCTGTTTGTACATAATATAGCCGTAACCTTTTTGATAGAATCTTGAGGCATAACCGTACAAACATCCCTGATCATTATTTCAGAAACCTTCATGATAATTTCCTCCTTGCTACTGCATGACTAAACTATTGTAAGTATTATAATCCAAAATAGCCATAAAGTCAAGGATTTTTTTGCAGTTAAGTGTCAAGGAAATGTTTTTCTTTGCTCTCAAGTTCTCCCCCCTCATTGCCGATAAGTAAAAAAGAGGTGAAGAGATGTTAGAAGCAACAGGTGCGATGAGGACAATTAATATCTGTAATAAGGGGCTAGATGCTGCTATGGTCAGGCAGAGGGTAATTTCAGATAATATTGCCAATGTAAATACCCCTGGTTTCAAAAAATCTCATGTAACCTATGAATACTATCTCCAACAGGCATTGCATGAAAAGGGAAAGATGGTTAACAAGGTGACTGATCCAAGGCATATTGTCTGGGGTGGCCAGCCAGATCCAACCCGTGTCTCAGCCGGAATTGTGATTGAGAATGATACGATTTATAAAAATGATGGCAATAATGTCGATATTAACGATGAGATGACTGCACTTTCTAAAAATACCATTATATATGAAGCAATTACTACTCGAGTAGCAGATAAATTCCGATCGTTAAATACTGTTATTAAAGGAGGTAAATAATGGCACTTTTTAATAGCATTAATACCTCTGGGTCAGGGCTTTCTGCAGAACAACTCCGCATGGATATTATTTCCAATAATATTGCCAATGTGAATAGTACAAGAACCGAAGCAGGTGGTCCATATCGGAGACAAAAGGCTGTATTTATGGCTAAAGAGCCACAATTTACCATTGATCTGGGACCATTTGTTCGATCTCCGGTATGGAGGCTTGGTCAAGGGGTTCGTGCGGTTGGGATTGATACAGATGATTCCCCTTTGCGAAAGGAGTATCAACCCAATCATCCGGATGCAGATAAGGATGGATATGTCCTTTTCCCAAATGTAAATATTGTGGTAGAAATGACAGATATGATCGAGGCAACAAGGGCATACGAGGCTAATGTTACTGCCATGCGATCTGCAAAACAAATGATGATGAAATCTTTAGAGATTGGGAGGTAAGGGGAAAAGCAGGAAAGGTAGGAAAGGTAAGAAGATAGGAAAGTAGAGAGATAGAGAGGAGAGGAAAATTATGATAAGTATAAATGGTCTTCAGCCAACACAGGAGATGTTTAAGTACTCACCCGTTGCAAAACCAGCTTCATCAGCCAAGAACATTATGGACTCGTTTTCCAGTATTTTGAATCAAGGACTTCAAAAAACAAATACTCTGGAAAATCAATCTAATACATTAACTCAAATGCTGGTTTCCGGAGAGATAGAAAACATCCATGATGTAATGATTGCTGCACAAAAGGCAGAGGTTGCCATCAATCTAACCATGAATATCAGGGATAAGGTCATTCGAGCCTATGATGAAATAATGGCTA
This sequence comes from Candidatus Desantisiibacteriota bacterium, assembly GCA_043806395.1. Lineage (GTDB taxonomy): Bacteria > UBA9089 > CG2-30-40-21 > CG2-30-40-21 > CG2-30-40-21 > CG2-30-40-21. Next base: position 1,961 of record JAZDHC010000158.1, read on the forward strand.
TGGGGAGTAGGTAAGTAGGGTAATAGGGTAATCGGTGATCAGGTAATAGGGCACTTAGTGTTTATCTATCACCGATCACCGATTACCGATTACCGATTACCGATTACCGGTTACCATTTCTACCCTTAGGGAAATAGAGAATGTGTTCCTGTATTTCCCCATTTATTAAGCAGGACATACCTACTTAACGATTACAGGAAAAAATGCAAAAATACCCCAAACAAAAATCATGCCAGTTTGTATCACAAAAACCATTTCAATTTGTGTGTCCCATTTTTCTCAACTCATTTATCTAAACAAGATTATAATTATATATCAGCTATTGAGGTTATTAAAAGTACATGGATTTGCAACATATAGTTTTTTCTTGCATATGGTCTAACTTTTATCTACTCTTTGACTTTTGATTGTGAAAAAAAATATTATTTTTTTTCTTGACAAACACATAGGGTTGTAGTACAATTTATATGCAACACAAGATATTGAGAAATTACCAACAGCAAGATGTTTGAGGAAGGCACAATGAAATGTCCGTTTTGTGAAAATATTGAAGATAGGGTAATGGATTCTCGAGAGGTAGGGGAATCTGCAATTATCAGAAGAAGGAGAGAGTGTCTTGAATGTGGCAAAAGGTTTACTACCTATGAACGGATAGAGAAGATACCCTATGTAGTTGTTAAGAAGGATGATAGACGGGAGCCTTTTGACAGAAATAAAATGGTTGGCGGACTTCTTAAGGCTTGTGCCAAACGACCTATAGAGATAGCCATAATAGAAAGAATTGTAGATGATGTGGAAAGTGATCTACACAACAATTCATCTAAGGAAATAAGTGCATCGATGCTTGGCGAGATAGTGATGAAAAATCTCTGGCAGCTTGACAAGGTAGCCTATCTAAGATACACTTCCGTTCATCGTCATTATGAAAACATAGATGATTTTATTAAAGAGGCAGAACAGATAAAGGCAAGGGAAGGCATTCAGGTATGAGGTATGAGGTGTGATTAAACACCTGATACCTCATACCTGATACATATAGAACCTGGGAGGGGAATTAATTATGACCCTTACGATTTCATTAAGGGTCCCTGATGGGATTGTTATGGTGTCTGATAGCTTATTGACTATTCAGACACAATCACCGCCAAAAGAGGAGTTTGTACGATGTCCAAAATGTGAGGGAAGAATCCCTTATGCTCGTATTGCTCCTCCGCCTCAGGTGCCGGTCTCTATTTCACCCAATGGACAAAAACTCTTCTGTCTTGGAGATGATGTAGGTATCTCAAGTTTTGGCATTGGGTTTTTAACAGGAAGAACCATCGAGAGTCATATCAGAGAGTTTGAAAATGTATCTGTTTATGGTAATGAAAACATTGAACAGATTGCAGGCAAGCTTGAGGAATATTTTCGGATAGAATTAACCAAAGAGGCTGGCAATCTATCTAACATTCCAGAGCATGAATATCCAATAGGATTTCAGATAGCAGGATATGATGATGATGTCAGGATTGGCAAGACATTTCTGGTTAAGATAGGCAGAACGACAGAGATTGAGCCTGTCCATGCCAGTGGTTATGGTTGTACCTTTGGTGGGGATGGCAGGGTAATACAAAAGCTCTGGAAAGAAGATCCATATATTCCCATTGCCATGCCAAATTTTCATCTTTTAACATTACAGGATGCAATAGATTATGCTATTTTTTTGATGCAGACAACTATTCAATTTCAGCGGTTTGCAACGATGTTACCTACCTGTGGGGGAGATATTGATATTGCTATTATCACCCATCAGGAGGGGTTTATATGGATTGAGAGAAAGGAACTGGTAGGGGTTTATAGATAGTGTAAGCGTTCAGCCATCACTGAACGCTTACATACGAGGAATAATCATAAGGTAGTAAGTGATTACCTTATGACCTTATGTTAACTGGGGGGCTTGAGAATGTTTAATCTTATTCAAAAGAGAGATGGCAGGGTAGTGCCATTTGATAAGCTAAAGATAGCTGATGCCATCTTTAAGGCAGCTCAAAGGGTTGGTGGTGAGGACAGAAAGCTTGCAGATGATCTGGCTGCTATTGTGATTGTCTACCTTGGAGAAAAGTTTACATATGAGCATATTCTGCATATTGAAGAGATTCAGGATGCAGTAGAGAAAATATTAGTTGAAACAAGTCATGCAAAGACCGCAAAGGAATATATACTTTATCGGGATTCCAGAAACAGAATCAGAAGGGCAACCCATTTATCACCCAAGGAAACAACAGATTATGCCTTGTTTGTCCGAAGCTCACAGGATGACATTGTCCAGTGGGATAGAACAAAGATTATTGATGCCCTTATCCGAGAGGCTGAGGTTGAGCCAGAGATGGCAGAAAAGATAAGCCGTGAGGTAGAACAACAGATAAAAAACTGGGATGTTCAGACTTTAACCGCCCCACTTATCCGTGAGATGGTGGATGTTAAATTGATTGAACATGGGTTGGAAAGGGCAAGACGGGTTCACACCAGATTGGGTCTTCCACTTCGAGATGTGGGAAGGGTAATTATTTATAAAAATAAAGAGAATGCTAATATTCCTCATAACCCTGAGGCAACAAACCTGACCTTAGCTGAATCAATAAAAAAGGAATATGCCCTCTTAGAGGTTTTTTCTCAAGATGTAGCTGATGCTCATATTCGTGGTGATTTTCATCTTCATGATCTGGGAATGATAGACAGACCCTATTGCTCTGGACAATCGCTGGAATATGTAAAAAAGTATGGCTTGGATTTGACCAATGCCCTGTCTATTGCCAAACCGGCTAAGCATCCAGAAACATTATTGGCACATATGGTTAAGTATTCAGCAGCTCTGCAGGGACACTTTGCCGGTGCAATTGGATGGGATGCTATCAATCTTTTCTTTGCCCCATTTTTAGTAGGAATGGATGATACCCAAATGCATCAATTGGCTCAAATGTTGATATTTGAGTATTCCCAGCAAAGTGTAGCACGGGGTGGACAGGCAATATTCTCTGACATTAATCTCTACTGGGAGGTGCCAAAACACTTTGAAAATGTTGAGGCAATTGGTCCTGGCGGACAATATACCGGGAAAACATACTCTGAATATAGTCAGGAAGCCCAGCGGTTTGTTTGGGCATTATTTGATGTTTATAAGGAAGGGGATGGGAGTGGCCGTCCATTTTTCTTCCCAAAACCATTGGTTCATATTACAGAAAAATTCTTTAAGACACCCGGTCACGAGGATTTTCTGCTTCATGTCTGTAGCGTAGCCAGTTCCATGGGTAATCCCTACTTTGTCTTTGATCGTGGTGAGACGGCAAAGATTTCAGAATGTTGTCGTTTGAGCTTTAAGCTTGAGGCATCGGACATTGATGATGCAAAATATCCATGGAAAATGCGATACACCGCCCTTCAAAATATTACCCTGAATCTTCCGAGGGTAGCCTATGCAGCCAACTGGGATGAGGGTAAATTACTCAAGCAATTAGATGACTTATTGGCTTTATCGGTTAAGGCTCATCTACAGAAAAGATCTTTTATTGAGAGCTTGCTTAGCCTTGGCAGCGAAGGGTGTCTCTCCCTATTAACCATGAAAAAAGAGGGTGAACCATATCTCAGAATGCATCGGGCAACCTATTTGATAGGCTTGCTGGGCCTAAATGAAATGGTGCAGTTTCACACAGGATTTCAGCTGCATGAGTCTGAAGAGGCATTAAAATTTGGATTAAAGGTAATAGCTCATCTTCATCTTCTCTGCAAAAAGTTTTCAACAGAGTATGGGATGCGGTTTGTTTTAGAACAAACACCTGCGGAGTCTACTGCCTATCGTTTTGCCAAATTAGATAAAGAGCATTATCAGGAACAGGCATTAGGTGTAGTAAAAGGAAGCATAGAAAACGATGATATTTATTATACAAACTCTACTCAATTAAATCTGGGGCATATAATAAATCCTATTGATCGAATAAAAAAGGAAGGAATATTCCACAATCTGATTGAAGCCGGGGCATTAACCCATGTATGGTTAGGTGAATCTCAACCATCAGCTGAATCAGTGGCAAACCTTGTGAAAAAGGTGTTCCGTAATACACAAAATGCTCAGATTGCATTTTCTCCTGAGTTTACCTGTTGCAATACCTGTGGTAAGGTTGTCAGGGGATTAAAGGATTGCTGTCCATTCTGTGGAAGTACACAGATTGAAGGGATTACTCGGGTAACAGGGTATTTTTCCAAGATATCTGGTTGGAATAAGGGGAAGATAGCAGAATTAAAGGATAGATATCGGAGTGGATTGGAAGTGTGATTTTGAATTGAGTAAAATATTAAATTAACAGATATAGAATCTGGGAGGGGAAAACTTATGGAATTTAAGGTATTTGGTACAAAGGAATGTCCTGAGTGTAAGGCAAGCGTGAAACAGCTTGATTTTTACTTGAAACGGTGGGAGGTTAGCGATCAGGTAGGTCTGTGTTTTTATGACATGGAAACAGTTGAAGGGCTTGTTGAGGGTGCGTATCATGAGGTAGTAAAGATTCCGACAACTGTTCTCATGAATACTGTTGGTCCTTTAGCAAGATGGGAGGGCATTGTGCCACCTGCTGCTGATGTGAAATTATACCTTGAGGATGCAATTATGGAAAGAAGTGAAAAGGCAGCATAATCGCTTAAGATGATGGAATTTTTACTGCAGAGATATGTATTCTTTGTGGTAAAAATTCCCCTTGACAAATCGCAAAAAATAGTGTATATATTAAGTATAAGCAAATTAGATGGTCGCTGTTGGAAACAACAGAGGAAAGTCCGAGCACCGCAGGGCAGGATGCTGGGTAACACCCAGTGAGGGCAACCTCAAGGAAAGTGCAACAGAAAATACACCGCCGATGGCTCTCAAGCAGTCAGGCTAATCTGATTTTAGAGGCATGAGAGACTTTGAGTAGAGTGAAGATATGGAGGTTAGTGAAATGATGCTGTGATGCTTGTTATGCCCAAGAAACTGGAGCATAGCAAAGTGTGATGTCTGAAAATTCGCAAGCTTCATGCCTACAGTAGAAAGTTTAGTGTGTTGTTGCTATGAGATTAGTCTGGCTGACTTGAGCGATCAGGTAAGGTTGAAATGGTGAGGTAAGAGCTTACCAGCAAGAGGGCGATCTCTTGGCTTGGAAAACCCCATCCGGTGCAAGACCAAATAGGAAGGATTTTGAGATTACTCAAGGCAGTGGCTCGCTGTTTCCTTCGGGTAGGTCGCTTGAGGTAAATGGTAACATTTATCCCAGATAGATGACCATCAAAAGGGTTTTTCCCTTTCACAAAACTCGGCTTATAATTTGCTTATACTTAAAGGGTGAGGAAAAAGTAAGACTTATGGTAATTTAGAGGTTTGATATTTCTCTTATCCATGTTGATGAAGAGAACTGAACCTAAACATTGGAAATAAATACCACTTAAGTCTGCAAATTCTCACCCTATTTTTTTCTGCAAGGTTGATAAAGAACTATATTGTTTATCTACAAAAATTCCCCAACCCCAAACACTGAAAGATTGACATGATACTATTACCTATTTCCCCAACCCCTTCCAGCTGACAATATCTTTGGCATCCCCTTCGCCCTCCTCTTTTCCATCTGCCCCATATGATAGCAGGTCATAGGAGGTAGGATTTACATTGCCAGGGCATGTATACCTATATGGATTTCCCCATGGATCCATAGGGATATCCTTTTTGAGATAAGGTCCATCCCAATTTTCAGGAATTGGCGGAATAGATGGTTTTTCTATGAGAGCAGCACCCCCTTGCTCTGTGGATGGATATACATCATTATCCAATCGATAACTATCCAGAGCCATACCAAACATCTCAATCTGTGCCTGAGCTGCAACCTGCTTTGATTTCCCTATCTTCTTAAAGATGGTTGGCCCAACTAAGGCAGCAATGATAGAAATAATAAGCACTACTACCATTAACTCAATCAGGGTAAACCCTTTTTTATTCATTAATATCCTCCTTATTTCTGATAGCAAATCGCAGCATCAATGGGGTGATTAACACAGAAACAATGACCACAAGTACTATGGCTGAAAAAATATCTTTGGATAGTATCCCCAGATTCAAACCAATTGAGGCAATAACCAAGGTCAATTCA
>JAZDHC010000159.1:0-8432 GCA_043806395.1 Candidatus Desantisiibacteriota bacterium
CACACCCCGTCCGCAGTAGCGTCCACCCCTCTCAAGAGGGGAATGTATTTCCCTAATTCCCCCTTAGAAAAGGGGGTTAGGGGGTTGTAATTATCTGTGCCTCTGTAACCATGTGGCGAACAGTTTTGAACCATGCCAGAATTTCTCATATTTTCACTCAGTGTTTCTTCTCTGTGCCTCCGTGGTGATATACCGTTTACATTCCACACAATCCCTGCAATTTCTCCCATTCCTGATCAGTCCTTGCTTGAATCTCTTCCAGAATACCTTCATTGCCCGGCTTAAAGAGATGCTTAAACCGTACCTGTTTTTTCATCCAATCTATCACAGAGGTTTTTTCCTTGATCTTATGGGTAATCTTATACTTGCCATCTTCTACCTCATAAAGTGACCAATAGCAAGCTGTTACTGCCTCTTTCCCAATCTCAATAGTATCCTCTGGCGGATAGCCCCATCCAAGACGGCATGGGGTGAGGATATTGATAAATGCCGGTCCATCTACAGCAATTGCCTTTTGCACCTTAGTCATCAGGTCATTCCACATGCTTGGCACAGCCTGAGCAACATAAGGTATATTATGAGCAATCATACATGCAGTCATATCCTTTCTAAATTCCCTTTTGCCAGGAATTACCTTTCCAGCTGGTGAGGTAGTTGTATGGGCACCCTTTGGGGTAGCACTTGACCTCTGGATGCCTGTATTCATATAAGCACCATTGTCAAGGCAGATGTAAATCATATTATGTCCCCGTTCCATAGCACCTGACAGGGATTGAAAGCCAATATCATATGTCCCACCATCACCACCCATAGCAATAAATTTGATATCCTTATCTACCTTACCCCTTTTCTTCAATGCCCGATAAGCTGTTTCAACCCCGCTTATGGTTGCCGCTGAATTCTCAAACGCAGAATGGATAAAGGGCACCTTCCATGCTGTATATGGAAATATGGTTGTCGTCACCTCAAGACAGCCTGTGGCACACCCTATGACTACAGGCATATTTGCTGCCATCAATATCTGTCTGATAGCAATGGGGTGTGCACATCCAGCACATGCCCTGTGTCCACCAGAAAGCAGCTCTTGTTTTTTTGATAATTCTTTCAAGCTTGCCATAATAGCCTCCTTTACTCTCTGTTTCCCGGTTGTAAGTGCGGGTTTAGAACCCGCCCCTACCCCAATTGTGAGTGCGGGTTTAGAACCCGCCCCTACATGTTTATTCCCTGACCCCAAGATATTTTATCAATTGATCAATCGTAGCTGTAGCAGCAATCTCTTGCAGGTCTTTGTATACACCCTCTATCATCTCCATATCCGTATCCCTTCCGCCAAGCCCATAGATACAATTAACCACAAACGGTCTAATCGGCAAGCAATACATTGCTGAGCGAATCTCTTCAAACACGGGTCCGCCCATGCCGCTGCCACCATCACTCCTGTCCATAACCGCAATGGCTTTAACATTTCGCAAGGCATCAGCTATTTTCTCTCCGGGAAACGGTCTGAACACCCGTATTTTCAAAAGCCCTGCCTTTATCCCCTTTTCCCGCAATTCATCTATCACCGCCTTAGCCGTACCAGCGGTTGAACCAAGAACAACAATAGCTATCTCAGCATCCTCAAGTTGATAGCCCTCTGCAAAATCATAACCCCTGCCAGAAACTTTAGCAAATTCCTTGCCTATCTCCACAATATGTGGCAAAGCTGTATTCATTGCCTCTATCTGCTGTCGTTTATGTTCAAAAAAGTAATCAGTAAAGTCAATGGCACCCACTGTAATGGGATGCTCAACATCCAGAAGTGGATGCTGTGGCTTGTATTCTCCAACAAATCCCTTTACCTCATCAGCACTCAAAAGCTCCATGGTTTCCATTCCATGGCTGATGATAAATCCATCAGTGGTGACCATTATTGGCAGAAGCGTTTTTTCTGCAATCCTCACAGCCTGAATCATATTATCATATGCCTCTTGAGCATTTTCTGAGAATATCTGAATCCAGCCAGAGTCTCTGGCACCCATGGTATCTGAATGATCACAATGGATGTTAATGGGTGCACTCAAGGTACGATTTACCTCAGCTAAGACAATGGGCAATCTCAAACCTGAAGCAATATAAAGCATCTCCCACATCAATGCCAACCCCTGGGATGAGGTGCTAGTCATTGTCCTGGCACCGGCTGCTGCAGAACCAATACAGGCACTCATGGCTGAATGCTCGCTTTCAGCGGCAATAAACTCTGTATCTACCAATCCATCTGCCACAAACGATGCAAACATCTGGACTATCTCCGTAGCCGGGGTTATGGGATAGACAGCAACCACATCAGGGTTTATCTGTCTCATCGCCTCAGCCATGGCTTCATTCCCGGTCATAGCTACCTTTTTTGCCATTTTTCCTCCTCATTACATTTTTTGACAGGATTACAGGATTAAACAGGATAATCATTTTGTTTCTCCTGTATTTATACTCAGCAAGGTCATAAATTGTGTTTTTCGCTGGTCTTAATCAACGATAGCTGCGTTGTTCAGGTTCGTAGGGGCGAACCTATGTGTTCGCCCAATTATTTGGGTAGACACACAGGTCTACCCCTACGGCTCATCTTCACGCCTTGCTCTCCTTGATTAATCCTCACCGAAAATTCACAATTTATGACCTCGCTGAGTATAATTCCCCCTTAGAAAAAGGGGTCAGGGGGTTGTTACCCTCTGAACTCTGCCTCAGAAACCATCCTTATTGCCTGAACCTTTGGCGGGCATTCCTTAGCACATATACCACAGCCCTTACAATGCTCAAGGTCAAACCCAACTATTTTTTCATTCTCTACCATGATTGATGAATCAGGGCAATATACCCAGCATGACAGACAATTTATACATTTCTCTGTATCCATGACCGGTCTTATGCTTCTCCACCCACCAGTCTTATATTGCTCTGCAGTTCCACCCTCCAGGATCAATCCACCAATAGGTAATCCCTTCCATCCTAATGTTTTCATGCAAACCTCCTCCTATCTCTTCACCGATTACCGATTATCGCCTCTCATTCTCCCTGCACCTCATCATATGCAATCTTGATTGCCGAAACATTGCTATCCACCATTTCAGGCTTGGTCTTAAACTTCTTCTCCAACTTCCGTCTGGTATCCTCAAGCATCCTTTCAAAATTTATCAATCCGGTAGCCTTAACCAATGCCCCTAACATGGGGGTATTTGGTATCTCCCTGCCCAATGTTTTTTTGGATATTCCTGAGGCATCAACTGTAAATAGCCGTCTACCTTTAAGTTCCAGCTCCTGTCTCATCTGCTGGGGGGATTTAGCTGTATTAATAATCAATACACCATCATCAGGCAAACCATTCGTAACATCTATTGTCCCAATGAGTGTTGGATCAAGAACAGCCACAATCTGTGGGGATTTGACCCCGCAGTGAATGGTGATAGGTTTATCGCTTAATCGATTATACGATTGAACCGGAGCACCCATTCTTTCAGGTCCATACTCAGGAAATGCCTGTACAAATTTCCCTTCACCAAGAGCAGCATCTGCAAGCAAAATGGCAGCTGTTTTTGCTCCTTGTCCACCTCGGCCATGCCAGCGAATTTCAGTAAGTTCAGCCATACTCATTCCTCCTTCTATTATTTCTTTTTCCTCTTCATTGTATTCTGAAACACAAAACACTATAGCACAAAAAATGATAAAAAGCAAGCAATTTCTTAGAGGGGCTAATATTTAATAGGCTCTTTGGTTTTTGTGTGAAAAGAGTTGCGTCTTTGTCAACTTTGCAGATATAGAAACTGACAGTTTAATAATTCGATAAACAAAAACAGATTGAATTAAGCAGAGTGATTTGAAAAAAAGGCAAAAGACAGTGAAAACAAAAAAAGAGTGAAAATATCCATCCCCTGCCCCCACCAGCGGAGGACAACACCTCATCTGCTTTGCAGCCACCACTTTCAAAAGGATAACACACCTTCCTCCGCAGTAGCGTCCATCCCTCTCAAGAGGGAATTCCCCTATTGTAATACAAATCTGAATGTTACCCTTCCCCATTGGTCTTTCTGTTCTGCATCCATTGGCAATGGTGCAAACCTCCATCCCTTTAATGCCTGCAAGGCTAATTGATCTAATTGGGCATACCCGGAAGTCTGTTCAACAAAGGCATCAGAATTAACCATACCATCAGGGGTAACCGTAAAATAGATAACAACCTGCGACTCAACCCCTTTCTTCTCAGCCCAGGCAGGATATTCAGGTCTCGGAGACCTTATCTTTGGTCGTTTGGATAAGGGACCTATAATGCTTACAGTAGATGCACCCTCTTTTTTCAGGGTTTTAAGTTTATCCTCTATTGGTTGCACCTCTTTTGGTTCTTCTGGCATTTCAGCTACCTCTGGTTTGACCATGGGTTTTGGTGCTGCTGGTTTTTTTACGGGCTTTTTTTCAATAGCTATTTCAGCCTTCTTCTCTGGTGCCTCTTCTGGTGGCATAAATGTTTTTTGCAATGGCACAACAACAACCTTTTTCTTTTCCACCAGACCAATGGGTTTTGTTTCCTGTCTTTCCTGTAAATTTGCCATACCCTCTTCTTGCTGTATCCTTGGAAGTGGTATTACTCTTTTCCCCGGAGTCCGTTCCTTTTTCTCCAATAATTGTTCCGGGTGAATGGTTTCTTCTGGTATCTGCCTGAAGTTTTCAGATACAGGTATTCTTGGTCTTATTACCCTTTTTACCTCTACCTGTTTTTCTCCAACCTCTTCCAGATGAATAGATTTTTCTGGTATAAAGCTTAAACCCGGGACAGGCTTTTTCTCAAGGCTGATATTTTTCTTTGGCAATTCTATTATATCGGGAAGCTTCTCCCCGTTTTTCTCATACAAAGCTTCAGTTAATGCTTTTTTCTTAAGTTCATTCTTTATCTCAATTGGTTTTTCAATTGGTTTTTCTTCCTCTTTTATTAATGGAGCATGGATTCTGGGTGCTTTTTCTATATCCAATGCTTTTTCCGCCTCTTTTTCTGGTTCAGGCGGGATAAGCCTTATCTTTTTCAGCAGATTAACAGTTGCCTGCCCAGGTGCCTTCCAGAAGGGTATTGCCCTTGCCTTTTCCTTTACAGGCGGCATCTCTTCCTCTAATGGCATTGGTTCAAGCAACTCCACATCAGTAATAATTACAGTCTGCTGACATAATTGAACATGGGTACTGTATGCAAAACTAAGCAGACAGATGTGTGTAACAATAGATATAATAAAGGATATACTTACCCGACGGTCAAATAAAAACATATATTTCCCTCACTATTAATTCAGGCTATAGGCTGTAGGTGAGAACACAGAAAAAAATAATGTTCTGTACTCTCCCTCACCCTACTACCCTACTACCTTATGACCTTCTCTCACCTTCTCTCTCTCCCCCTCACTCCTCTGCCACCTCTATCGGCTCCTTATACCCACCAAAGGGATGTATCCCAACCCCAATGCCATTAAATCCAAGGGAGACAGCATTACATGGGTCATTTATTATCATGGTTGCTGTTTTTGTTGTAACTGTTACACTAGAGTGAAGGCACCCGGAAACATTTATCACACCCGGTTCTGCCCTTTTTATCCTTGTTTCCATAAATTCCTTTTGATTGGTATATCGTTCCATGCGAGTAGTAAGCTTTTTGTGTGTCCAGAGAAGTCGCTTCAGTTTCATCTCACCATCAAGAGAGAGCTTACCATCAGCCCTTTGTTTTTGCAGATGAGCAATATTTAGCTCTAATTGTTGATAAATATTTATCTCCTGTTGATAGACAGATTGAAGGCTGGTCAATTCTTGCCTTGTTCTTGGCGAGCCGCCAACCTCAACTATGGTTTTAATCCCAGCAGTACACCCTAATTCCTTAGTAGCAATCTCTATACCAGCTCGGGTCAAACCACCAATAATAACGCCCCGTCTTTTCCCTTCAAGTATAACCCTATTACCTGCATCAACTTTAGAATGAAGAATCTCCTCCAATACCCGCACATCCTCCCTTGCCTCAACCGTGGCATGTTCAATGTATTTAGCAATCACATTCTGACCAGCAAACAATCGAGCCCCATTCTTTCCCTTTACTCCCTCACCAATAGCAATTGAGCCGCCAGCTGAAAGAAAACATTTACCCACACACCCATGAACAAGAATATCACCTGTGGCTTCAACCTGAAACTCATCCAACACATCACCCTTGACAACAACAGAACCAAGAAAATAGACACTTCCGGTAGAATAGTCAACATTCCCGGGGATTATAAGCGTATTTTCCACATTAATTTTTCCGCCGGAAAGGAGCACATGTCCATCTATGGAGGCACGAATCTGGGTATTATTTGCTGCAAGGTATATATTTCTTCCAATGGGCATCTTTATATCTGATCCTGGTCTGGCAAGTGTTTCCTTGCCATTGACAAGCCTTCCTATGATACCCTCACCAGGCGGTGTTTTTACTGCCAATATCTGTCCTGCCTTAACATTTTCTATAAGATTAAGGGATTTGAAATCAACCCGTCCACGCTCATCCTCTGTAATGGTTATCTTTTTGTGTGTTTTGAACTTAAACTCTATCTGTGCCGGTGCCCCCTGAACAGGTAATGTTTCTTCAGCAATGGTTACAGGTCCATAGGGACGATAGTTGGGGTCAATAATCTCGGCAAGCACATCCTCTTTAATCCCACAGATTACCCCATTTAGCTTCAGCTCTTCCATAACCTCTTCATACTGAATAGCTACCCCACCCGGTTTTGGTGGCACAACAAAGATAAGTACCTTAGTCAGGGTGGGCATGACCTCTATCTGAAAGCTGCCATCAATGTGAGAAACCCTTCTTCTTTTTCCGATTCGGATAGGAATATTCAATGCCTCGTTAACTGTCTTCTCTACTAATTGTTCATCAACCTCACCAAAATCATGGGTTTTAATATATTCCAATATCTCCCCGCAGGATATTTTCCTCCCATTACCAAGAGAAGGGCTTACAGTTAAAAAAAGACCTGTCTCAGTATTCATAAACTCAAAGTGTCCATTCTGGTCATAGCATATCTCAAAAGCAGGTTTCCCCCCTTCTGATTCTAACCATTCACCGGTCGCGCCGAGCCGAAATATACGGATAAGAAACAAATCGTCTTCTGCTCCAGACCTGGAAACTATCTGAGAATCTACCTCTGAAGGTGCAAGGTTAAGCAATCTGGCGCCTATATCCCGTGCATCTAACAGGCTTGCTGCCCGCAGCAGCACAGAAAATGTCTTTTCTGCAAATATCCTGCTTGCCCTTTCATCAGTTTTTATCCCTTCTGTATGAGTCGCACGGTTTTCTAATATCTTCCCCAAAGGGTGTGTATATCGAACATCTGTCACTGGATGACTATTTATCTCAATCAGCTTTTCACCTATAGTAATCCTTGTTTTTGGGTAAACCTGAGAACAAACAACCTCTCCACCCTCTTTTAGATGAATGTCTGTAGCAATGGATGATTCAGGTGTGCCAATTCGTTGGGCAATAATGCCATCTGAAGCAGTTATCTCCCCACCGTAAATAAAGCCATTATCTACACGAATATTTCTGGCAAAAACCGTGCTGTTTTCAATACCATTTTCAACAATAACATCCTTTTTTGCCTGAATGTATGCCTCACAAACAGAATGAACAGATATATTTCTCTCAGCACAAATCCGTGCCTTCCCTTCTCCATGCACACTTCCCTTTATAATAATATCCCCGGCTGATTCAAGTGTACATGCCCCGGCACTACCATTGATATTAATATCACCATCAGCCTTAATGGTAAACCCATCCTTAACCTCACCGGCAACGATTACCGTTCCCTTAAAAGAGATATCGCCTATCGTGCTATCCACATCACCAGACACCTCCAGCACCTCATCCACAAAAACACTATTGCCCTTCCAATGTACCTTGCCCTTTTCTAAAGCAAATACACTTGTCCCATCATTTGTAATAAAAGTATTTCTGCCAGAACCAATGGCAATATTTCTTCCCTGTAAGGAAGGGATGATTTCTCCAGTTACCTTCATTCCTGGTTTACCAATGATTGGTGGTCTTTTTACGGCCAAAAGCTGTCCGGGGAAAACCTCTATTCCCTTGTCCTCTGGATGAGAACCAAATCGATAAATAAAGGAAGCATCCTTACCCTTGGTTGGTGGCAGTCCCTTAGCTATTAATAATGGTTTATCCGTAGCACTATCCTTTAATGCATCCTGAATAACACTGACAAGAATATCCCGTATCCTTAGTTCTGTCAAGGCATTAACTATTTCCTCAAATGTGGGCATCCCATCGTTTAATGAGGAGAAAATAATAAGATACGCCCTTGTTTCATCCTCTGAAAGCTCTATTCTTATACGATCATTTAATGCTGAAAATATTTTCTTTTCCAAAATTTGTACCACCA
>JAZDHC010000160.1:0-6673 GCA_043806395.1 Candidatus Desantisiibacteriota bacterium
CAAAAACAGTGCCGATGCCTTTCGTGCTCATGTTTACCTGACTATTCTCACTATGGCATTGACCACAGCATTCAGAGATTGGATGGACGCTCAGAACAAACTCGAACACCATGGCGTAGAAACAGGTATCAGAAAATTCAGGGAAAAAGTGCATGAGGAAAACGGCAACAAATTGATTATTTTTAATGAAAACCGTTATGCCATCTTTGATGTTTATGAGGTTTTTATCCTCTGCAACAGAAATGTTGCCATGCCAAGAGGAATAATAGAGACCATCACCAAAAAGGATATCTTGCGAAAATACGGCGTTGCCCTTGAATAGCGCAATCCCTATTGTCTGTTGATTTGTTTTTATCGACAAACTGTTGCAAAACTGATAATCAGTGTCAATGCCATACCATATATAGTACCTACTGATAAGATTAGCACAACATACTATCTCCAAATCTCTCTATTTTTATTATCTCCATATCCCCTACCGAATTCCTATTCTGTAACAGCCTGTCAATGCTTTGCCTGAAACGGATATTATCCTCACACTACCAAAAACCCCATCTATCCAAAACAGTGTTGTGCCTTCATGTCTGTTTTTATCTGCTAACCTTTATCCTTTTCAAACCCTTTTATTTTTTTCTGAAAAACAGCTCTCTTATAGTTACCCTGAAAATCAATGTATCCTCCCACACACCCCCCTCATGGAATAAAAATAGATGCTCCCTTGCCCCTTTACGCCATCTTAGGGGTGATTTTATGGCTATAGTGTGGAATCCAATTTTGCTTTATCGAATATTCAGAGAATTTGAAATTTTTCCTTGACATAACTGGATATTTGTGGTATATTTAATAATAATGTATGCAATGAAGGAGGTGGCTATAAATGAAGAAAGAAAAGGGAATGGCTTTGATAGTAGCTATATTTGTTACCATTTTTTTACTTCTCATGTCAGTAGCATTTTTTACCTCAAGTCGCAAGGAGGCTAAATTTTCTCGGCAAAGTATGACAGGGGTTGTTTCTATGGCAGCATGTGAGGGAGGGGCAGAAAGGGCACTTTGGTATATTCAACAGGCAATGGATGCAAATCCTAATTGGGCACCTGGAACAAGTACTGGTACGGTATTAGTTGAACCGGAGACAGTATTATTAAATGGATTCGGAGATTATAGAAATTTTGTTAAAAATATGGCGGATAAGACTTATGAATATATAAATTATGGAGTTACGATTGAAGAAACAAATTCAGAGAACAAAGAAAGACAGTCTCATCAAATGTATGCCTTAAAGATGATAAAACAAGATGATCCAACAACTACTGCAGTAGAATGGATGCTTTATTCTGCTGGAGCATCAAGGCTTGCTACTTCTGATGCATCTACTGCTAAACAAATGAAGGATATTCAAATATTAGTCAGACTTGGGAGAACAATTCTGGGAAATTCAGAACAGCCTACTATATTTGATGGACATAAACAAGGAGGGAATTCGCAGAATGTTAATGTTAGTCCTGCTACACATATAGAAGCTATGCTAAATGGAGTGAGTGCACCAGCAGATATATATACTGAAAATAATTGGATAAGTAACAATGCTACTCAGGGTAAAAGAGACGGATTTTATCCTGGCTCGAACATAGAACTTAAATTGGCTCCGGGTATTTCAGTAGAAGGAATGAATAACGATGTTTCATGGAATAGCTTGAAAAATAAGACAATAACACCGAATGTTAAAATGGATTTTCTTAATATTGATTTTGATAAGTTTAATGGAAAGAAATCAGATGGAGCAAAACCTGATTATACTGCTCAGCAATTAGTGAATGATGGATTATGGGAAATAAAGAATGGTTATTATACTCCAAAACATGATTTAATGTATATAGCTGGTCGCAATACTTCTGTAAAAACATCTCCTTCGCCTTCTAATCCATATAATTATGTATATAACGACATTGATGATGATGGATATACTATTATTTATATCCCCCCAGGAATGGGGTTTCGTTTTGGAACCTCAGCAAAAACACAGGTAATATCTGTGGAAAATGGTGCACATGGGATTCTTTTAAGTGAGGGCGTATCTATCAGTACAGGGAATAGTGTTTATGGAAATTCAAATGATGCAATTTCAAATGTTGGTATAGATATTAGGGCACAAATCAATTCTGCTAATGGTATTAATAAGGCTGGTGGGATTAAACTTACTGGAGGACTACTTCCTTGTAGTTATGAGACCCTTGCTGATTTTAGGTTGGGTGTTGATTTTCCATACCCAGAGACAGTAGGAAATTATAATGCTTTTGGTATGTATGGAGCATCTAGTGATAGTTTGACAGTTAGTATCTGGCAGGATAAGAATGGAAATTTTCTTGATAATAAGACTGGAAAGATTATTAATCATGTTTCTGGTAGTAATGAGCCTCTCTGGAGTGATACGGTGGGTGTTCTAGATATCTTGAGCAGTAATAATGTTATTGTGAGCAATACAAATATAGATAATTATCCGCAAGGATCTTCATTGTTTAGAGGGTATATATACTCTAAGCAAGAGGTGATTATTCAGGCAGATCTGGTTATAAGAGGGGCGTTGTCAGGACAATTTGGTGTTTCATGGGTTAATCAATTAAATAATGGAAGAAATAATGGACTTTATGGTGGATATGAGAGAGTTTTGTTGAAAGAAGATCCCACTGCCCGTGGAGGGAATGCTAACTTATCTCTTGTTGTTGGTGCAGGTGGAACAAAGACAGATCATAGACAATTACAGATACTTGCGTGGAATATAAAAAAATAAAGATATAAAGGGGAAGAGGTTATGTTTATTAAATTAGCATTGATTATGGTATTTTTGATTGCTCAACTTCCTGAAGGCTGTAGAAATACAAGGGCTGCTGTACCACAACAGCAGATGGAGATGCAGCAAAAGATTGCTAAGCAACAAACAAAAACTATCGAAAAAGCACAAAAAGAAGTAAATCAACAACCAAAATCTCCAGAGGCTTATTTTAAGCTTGCTAAGACCTATTTACAGAATAATATGCTTGAGAAAGCAAAGGTAACACTGGAAGATTTACTAAAAATTGAGCCAAATTATATTGATGCATGGATACTTTTAGCTCAGATGGATATGCTTAAAAAGGATTATAATTCTGCTAAAGAAAAATGCTCTACGGCATTGAAGATTAATCCTAATAATCCGGTAGTTCATAGTGTGCTTGGGAATATTTGCATTGAATTGGGCGATATTAAAAAAGCAATTATATATCTTCAGCGAGCTATAGAAATTGATCCATCCTTTGCAACCGCACATTATAATTTAGCAAGTGTATATTCTGGTCAAAAGGAAAAGGATAAGGCTATAGAAGAATATAATGAAGTGATAAGACTTGAACCAAAGAATATAGAACCGCGAGTTAAAAAGGTTGGTATTTACATAGAAAATGCTGACTATGACAGGGCAATAGAAGAATTGAATGCTTGTTTGGCTATTAATAGTACAAATGTTGCTCTCTATGATTTGATGGGGTTAGCGTTATTAAATCGTGGTGAAACAGAAAAAGCAGTAGAGTGGTTCTTGAAATCTCTAAAGATTAATCCCAAATATTCATTAGCATATGAGCATCTGGGGGATGTATATGCCAGTCAAAAAGACTATCAAAAGGCAATGAAATATTATCAGGAGGCTTTAAGAGCAGAGCCACGAATGGGTATGGTGTATTATAAAATAGGTACCATATTTGAAATTCAAAAAGAATATGACAAGGCAATAGAAAAATATCAAGCAGTACTTTCTATGAATCCAGACTTTGTTATGGCCTGTAATAATCTGGCATATCTGTTGGCTGAACAAGGAAAGGATTTAAAAAATGCATTAAAAATGGCTGAAAAGGCAAATAAATTGGTTCCAAATCGTCCAGAAATTATGGATACATTGGGATGGGTGTATTATAAGAATAAGGATTATAAAAATGCTATTGAAATGCTTGAAAAAGCAGATAAGTTGAGTCCGAATAATCCGTTTATTCGATATCATCTGGGAACAAGTTATTACCATATAGGAAAGAAAGACGAGGCTAAAAAAATGTTTGAGGATGTTTTGAAGGCTTATCCTGATTTTGAGAAAAAGGAAGAAATAAAAAAATATTAAATGATTAAGAAAGATCAAATACTTAAGATAATCTTATTATGTGGGGTTTTTATTGGTGTTTATTGTCCTACATTTAATTGGATGATAGCCCAATTTCTTGTAAATGATTCAAATTATTCCCATGGCTTTTTGATTCCATTTGTTTGCTTGTGGCTTGTCTGGCAAATGCGGGATGATTTGAAAAAGATAGTGGTTAGTTCAGCTAAGTGTGGGGTTTGGGTGATAGTGGCAGGATTGATTATTCATCTGGGGGCATTATCTGTTAAGGTGGATTTTATTTCTGCCCTTTCCATGATAATGGTCATTGTGGGTATTATACTGCATCTGTTTGGCTGGAAGATGATGAGGGCTTTGGTATTTCCAGTGGGCTTTCTGTTTTTTATGATCCCATTCCCTGATGTCTTTACCATATTCTTGACATATAAACTAAAGATGTTGGCTACGCATGGGTCAGTAAGTGTGGTTAATCTGATTGGTATCCATTGCGTTGCAGAGGGGGCAAAGATAATTCTACCAGATACCTTTCTGGAGGTAGGGGCACCCTGTAGTGGGATACGCTCGCTTATTTCCTTGCTTGCGTTAGGGGCATTGTTTGCGTATCTGCTTAATATTTCTATGGTAAGAAGAATAGTTGTTTTTTTATCGACAATCCCCATTGCTCTATTTTCTAATGTTGTCCGAATAGTTTTGCTTTGTCTGGTGGCACATATCTATGGAAAAGAGGCAGCAATACCCGGAAGTTTTTTTCATGATTTTGCGGGGTTTCTTGTGTTTGTTGTTGCCTTTGCCTGTCTTTATGGTGTAGGGGGTCTGGTATCCCCGCGGGTATCTAAAGATAGTGAGGAGTGAAGAGTGCAGAAGATTTTCCGACAGCTGCCAGAGGGGCTCCCTCCTTATTGGCAGGTTATAATTTTATTAGTAATATTATTGCCAATAGTTATACTGTTGTCTTTTCCTCCCAAAGTTCATCATGATTTTAATCTGGCAGGGATGCCCTTGCAGATAGGGGATTGGATTGGACAGGATATAAAGATGTCTGAGCGGGATTATAATATGCTCAGTCCGGATGATTTATTGATGCGTCAGTATATAAATTCTAAGGGCGAGAGTATTCTTTTATATATTGTGGTGAGTGTTGAAAATCGAGAGACATTCCATCCGCCAGAGCTTTGCTACAATGGTGCAGGGTCACAACTCTTTGAAGAAAGAACAGAAGAGATTGATTTGGGTGGAGAGAAACCGTTTTCTAAGATTAAAGCCCATGTGATGCATATAAAGATGAAGGAAAGGGATGAATTAGTCCTTAATTGGTATATGGCTGGTACAAGGGTTACGGCTAATTTTTATGTTCACCAGCTGAATTTCGTGCTGAAACAGATAACAAATCGTAATAGTCCTGGAGCCATGATCAGGGTTTCAACCCCATTGGTGAAAGGGGATGTAATAGCAGGGCTGGAAAGAGAAAAACATTTCCTGAGAGAAATACAGCCGTTTTTATCACAACATCTTTTTGAAAGAAAGGGGGAAAAGGCTACAGAGAAATAATCTGTGGTTAATAAAAAAATGAAGGGAAGTTTTATTGATAAGTTGTTTCTGTGTGGTGAGGTTTGGAAGGTATCCTTTAAGAGCATGTGGCAATGCCCGGCTATATTTCTGCCTTTTGCTATTATTACCCTGTGTGAAATAATGCTTTTGGTTGTTTTATTGTTATCACCCCATCCGATATTAGAACCATTGCTTGGTCCACCCATACGGAAATTCTTTGGGGAGATGTTTCTGCATTATCCCTATAATTTTTCACTGCTTCCAACATTATTTGAATATGTATCCTTACCCTTAAACCTGCTACTGATGCCATTGATGTGTGTGGTAACGGTTGGAATGGTAGCCCTTGTTGTCAATGGAAAAAAGGCAAAATTTGGAAAAAATCTTGGTTTGGGTATGAAAAAATATATACCATCTTTATTCCTATGGATAATTGTGCTTATTATCTATATTGGCATCTTCCTGTTTCTTAAGTTTGTAGCCTTACATTGTTATCCACCTGTCTTGGCAAAGGTTCTCCATATACCTTCATGGAGGATGTTTACAATTTGCCAATACCTGAGCCTGTTTGTCTGCTTGTTGATGGAGCCATTTCTGGCTTATGCTATCCCTGTATTAATCTTAGAAAAAAAGAAATTGTTCTCTGCTATAAAAGAGGGGATAGTTGTTGGCTGGTCTTTGTATCTTCCAACCCTTGTATTGATTGCGGTTCCCACCTTATTTGGTGCTTGTTTGGTTCTGATCAAACAAAAAATGCTTTCTTTCTTTATAAGCCTTTTGCCAGAAAGCGTTCTGGGTGTAATGATTGGCGGATTTATTCTTTCGCTATTTATTGGGGTATTAATAACTACCTCCTTGACCGCATTATTTCTGATTAAAAGGCAGGATTAAATGAATAATGTTTTTATGGGCATTAAGTGTCGTATCTTTATTTGTATGGTAGGTTTGTTTATATTGTCCGGTTGCAGCAAAGAATATCTGGCTGAA
>JAZDHC010000161.1:0-3345 GCA_043806395.1 Candidatus Desantisiibacteriota bacterium
TCGACCTGTGCAATTAGAAATTAAGCAGCCAGTTTCAGCTCCAAATCACCTTTTTCGAACCATTTTTTATGTTCCTTGTTTATTTTTAATACAGTCACTGTAGCAAGTGCTACTGAACCATTCTTTGACCAACTCATGCCATTATGTTTTTGTCTGTTTGAAACTGCGATATCATTCATCTTTTCCCCAATATTACTTGAGTTGCGAAGTCCAAGCTTTTTCCTTATCGCATAACATGGAATATATGCCCGATTCCGTTCTATATAATTTATTAGTACTCCTATTTTATCTTTATCCTTTATAAATTCATCACTTATGCCTCTTAGATATGTTATTGCCTTATCTATCATTCCATACCATAAAAGTCTCCTTAGTTCATCCAGAGTATTATTACGAATATCTCGGCCATTCATCCCCATACTCAACTGCATCTTACATTTATCTTCCAAATGATACCAGTCTAATATTAATCCTATGTTGCTAAACCAAGAAAAAGCATTTAATATCCCTGATTGCAATGTCTTCTGTCCATCCGCAAAGAACTGCAATCGATACTTCAATAAATCATTATTAATCAAAAATCCTACTATTATTCGCAAAACACCTGCCATGCCAGAACCATTTATCACATATGTTTTCTCCTCTTTATGAATATGTGCCACTGTATTATGAACATATTTCTTTCCATCTAACCCCTTACTTTTCCCTCCCTTACATCGTTTCTCCTTCTGCATCCTTGTTCCTACATCATCAATAGATATATTTACAGTCTCATTAACAGATTCATAAACAAGCAGATTTTTCTTAATCTCTGCCACTTCTTCAGGCAATAGTCCACTTTCTTCAATAGCCTCTCTTACCTTTTCTTCAGATATCACTATTGTTTCCTTCATATATTCTTTCGATTTATCTTCTGGTATCCCTTCCTCTGTGAAACGATTCTTCTTTAAGATTTCTGTTGTCTTACGCCCCACAAAATCAAGTATCTGTGCACCCTCTGTCTCTGTATTCTCCCGAAGAGTTCGCATTGGTGTAGCCCCATCTTGATATCTTATCCGATTTATCAAATCCGCTGTCTTTCTGTAAGACCCTTCTACTGTTCCATATATCATCCCTATCTCATTAAATCCACTGGTCTTATACCATTCCTTTGCTTTTAAGTTAGGGAATAAATATCGGTTACTGTTGTATTCTGTCTTCTTGCCATTTACTATACTATGTGTTGAAAATGTAAATCGTCCCACCTCGCCATCTACCTGATATAAATGGCTATTGACTATAAGTTCCCCTTTTGTTCTTTGCTCAAGGACTTTTTTTTTTGATACCTCTGTTAAATGTTTCGATATCGCCTCTCTTACTGCTCCATAGTTTGTTCGCAAAAGTGCCTGTTCACACCTGTCTATACTTATTGCGTCTCCTTCAGATATGTTGAATTCAAAACTGCCATCTTGCTTTCCTGTTGGCGTTTCATCTGTTTTCTCATTACATTCCACAATTTCCACCTTTACTTTAATTTTGTAGTTTCCCATACTACTCCCCCCTTTTTTTTCTTTTGGTTAGTAGCTTCCTATTAAAAAGACTATAAACCAATTAATATATTTCTAAGAGGGGGTATCTTACATTATACACGAAAAAGATCTTTTTTTCTACAAAAAAATAACAGTATCTCCTGAAAATCTGGTGATGTCCTTGAATAGCTAAGCGAGACACTACCGAAATTTGCTCATGAGATTGACACAATATATCGTGTAATCTCGGTTTTACAGAGGAAGAGCCACAAAGGGTGTAAATTCTAAGACATACAATTCTTGTCATGAGGCTCTTCTCATTTGTAATTACGCATGTTTCGCTGCAATTAGTTTCCTATTGATATTTACACCCTTTGTGGCTCTTTCCCTTTTTGTTGCAATTATCAAGAGAGCGTTGCATAGTCACTTCAATATTTACAATAGGTTACGGCTTTTATTGACATAAAAACCTGCCATCTCAGTCCCTTTACACTCATTACGAAGTTACAAGACTGATTGTTCTAACTTCAATATTTTCGGAGGCCGCTTGGGAGATGAATCTCAGTCGATTTTTGGTATCTATCAAAAATCGCATCAAGGACAATTCAATCTTGTCAACAGATTACAATATTTGTCAAGTTAGAGTTTTCAAGATGTTATGGCTATTTTTGTTGTAACTCCTTGTTTTTATAGGGAGATAGCTTATGCAATGCTCTCCCTGTTTCTAATTGCACAGGTCGAATTATTTTTATCCACACCCTCAAGGGTATCAAGGTTAAACGATAGCTCTATGTTACCACTCATGGTTTTTGCCCTGTTTGCCATGAAGGGTGATTTCTGCATTATCACTGTCCCCTCTGCTTGCCTGCCAAAATTATTCCTGAATATGATAAAATCATCATCATCCACCCTGCCATCATGGTTAAAATCTGCCTCTTTGCTCTCATCCCAATTCTGGCTGCCCTTTTGCGTAAAGAATGAGTCTACAATTACAGGCCATTCCTCAAGATTTATTCTGCCATCATGGGTTGCATCACCAGCCAGCAACGAAATTGTCCCTGTATAGGTGGTATCCTCAAATTGTGTCTGGCTGATACAAACATTGCTTACCACTCTGGACGATGCCCCATAGCTATCAAAATTAAGGGTATAGCTGCCTACCGGAATATTCTCAAATATAAAATAAGAGGATCCATTGGTAGTGATCGTAGCACCTGTTGGGATAATCGTTACCTGTATTTGGGAGGATGTGCCTGATTTTCCAGCACCCAGATCAAGCAGGCAAAAGCCAGCCATATTGCCTATTCTTCTTAGTGAGTATGCAGTAAAGACATATGAAGAATCAATTAATCCCGGCATGATAGCCTGAACCGTATATGTTCCTGGTGGCTCTGTGCCGAGTGTGAGCGAGGATGTAGCTATGCCGAAAATATTGGTAGTAGTGCTGGTTGGGTAAATAGAATGCCCGGTAACACTCCCAGAAGGCATCACCACAACCTTCCAGTTTACCACCACCCCCTCGCAAGGATTGCCGTATTTATCAACTGCCTTAACACTAAAAGGCTCTTTCAGGGTAGAGGCACAGTTGCCAACCTGATTATTCCCAGAGGCATAAAGCATTGTAGTTGGAATACCCGGCAGGATGGTTATTGAGGCAGTGCCAATAAATCCAGCATACCCTGCCTGAATTGTCCATGTTCCCACATATTTTGTCAGAAAGCTATTTTGTGTAAATGAGCCACCATTACTGGGTGTCATCGTAGCCGAGTCTGTAATATCAATTTCTACGGTATTATCCCATATAGCTATACATTGATATATAATTTCTTCATTAGCC
>JAZDHC010000162.1:0-14761 GCA_043806395.1 Candidatus Desantisiibacteriota bacterium
ATAAGGTAATTACCTACTTCAACCTCATAGAAAAAGAAACATTAATAAAATATAATGATGAGATAGAGCTAATCTTTATTGAACTTCCAAAATTCAAGAAAGATGAGAATGATTTAGATTCAATCACAGATAAATGGATATTTTTTATAAAAAACGCAGGAAGGCTTGAATACACTCCAAAAGAGTTAGTAAAGGAAGCAGAGATAAAGGCGGCTTTTGGGATAGCCAATACAGCAGGTATGAGCAAAAAGGAGTTAGATGCACAATGGAGAAGGCATGATTTTATCCATCTTCAGAAGGGTTCTATTAGCCTTGCATTAAAACAAGGGATAGAACAAGGTGAAAAAAAGAAAGCAATAGAGATAGCAAAAACTCTTTTAGGTTTGGGAGATGATATTGAAAAGATATCAAAGGCTACTGGATTAACTATAGAGGAAATCAAGAAGAGTTAGAACATGTTGGTATATGTAGTTATAAGAATAATGTTGAGGTAAAACTGTGAATGTGAGCGAGGAGGTATAAATGTCTAAGGTATCAGCTATCAGCCTTGGGTGTCCAAAGAATCTGGTGGATACAGAGATTATGCTTGGAACACTCAGGGACGGGGGGTATGAATTTACATTTAATCCAGATGAGGCAGATGTTCTTATTATCAATACCTGTGCCTTTCTGGAAAAAGCAAGAAAAGAGTCTATGGAAATAATCGCAGAGAATATAGGAAAATATGAAAAACTGATTGTTGCCGGGTGTCTGGTTCAGTTGCATGGGGAAAAGCTGCTGGAGGAGTTTCCCTTGATAGACCATTTGATTGGTGTGGGAAAGATAGAAGAGGTTTATCAGACAATAGTTGATGAAAAACAAATATGTCTGGGCGAAAGGCTGCATCAGCATGCTTATTCACGAATTATTTCCACCCTTCCCCATACAGCCTATGTCAAGATAGCTGATGGGTGTAATAATTGTTGCTCTTATTGCCTTATTCCTGCCTTACGGGGCAAATATCAAAGCAGGGACATGGAGAATATTATAGAAGAGGTTGAGGCACTTGTTGGTATAGGTACTAAAGAAATAAATCTGATAGCCCAGGATATAACCCTCTATGGCTTTGATACCCATGGCAGGCTTTTGTTGCCTGAGCTATTAAAACAGTTAGCAAAAATTTCTGATAGTCTTTGGATTCGGTTGATGTATACGCATCCAGCCCATGTTACTGATGAGCTCATAGAAATAATGGCAACGACTCTCAATATTTGTCATTATCTTGATTTACCCATTCAACATATAAACGATTCCATCCTTGGTGCTATGAATAGAAGGGTTTCATCTCAGCAGATAAAGGGATTAATCAGCAGGCTAAGGCAGGCTATGCCAGATATTGCCTTGCGAACATCCCTTATTGTTGGATTTCCTGATGAGGGAGAGGATGAGTTCTTGACGCTTCTTGATTTTGTAGAAGAAACAAGATTTGAACATCTTGGTGCTTTTCCTTATTCTAAGGAGTCTGGCACACCTGCCTTTAATTTTCCAAACCATGTGGATGAGGAGGTGAAGGAAGAAAGGCATCGCAGAATAATGGAATTACAAAAAAAGGTGTCTTTTAAGAAAAAGAAGGAAAAGATTGGAAGAGTATTGGATGTAATTGTTGAGGGATACATTGAGCAGGGGATGATTGGCAGAAGTCAATATGAGGCTCCAGAGATAGATGGGGTAATATATCTTGAGGACGGTATCAATATCGTAGGGGCAGGTCTTGCACCTGCCCTCTTAATAGGAGAGATTGTGCCTGTAGAGATAATAGCTGCGACAGAGTATGACCTTGTGGGACGGGTTCATAAATTGTGACCCATCAGTGCCAAAATGACATTCCTGTAAGTGCCAAAATGACACCTCATGCTACAATTAGACAAATGGATATATTCATAACCCTTTGATAACAAATCTACTGTGTTATAGATAGTAACTCTGGCATGAAATTTGCATATAGTATTTAAGGAATATCCTTAAAAATAAACAAGGAGGCTCTAAAATGCGATTAGATGGAATATTGGACAAGTCCCCGGATAGATATAAGTTGGCTATTGTTTTATCCAGAAGGGTGCTTCAACTTCAGCAAGGATCATACCCATTGATTGAAACAAGGGAGAAAAATCCTATTGCTATTGCTCTGGAAGAGATGGCACAGGGAAAGATTACAGTGAGTGTGCCTGTAGCATAAATCAGGTTGTTTAGACTGTAGACTGTTAGTTTTTGAAACGAACTGCATCAATGTAAGTCCGTATTCCTTGCCTTTTTAGGCATGGTTCAAAATTGTTCACCGCAGAGTCACAGATGATACAGAGAAGAACAACCCCCTAACCCCCTTTTTTAAGGGGGAATCAGGGAAACATAGATGCGTGCTTGCTTGCTCAATTTGTTACCCTGATTTGAACCATGCCTCTTTTTAGTCTGTAACCTACAGCCTGATTGCTTATAGCCTATTCATCTGAGTAGTTGTGATTATGTACAAAGTTGGTATAGCAGCAGAGGATAATTGCTGCCACACCTTGAGGATAGGAAAATGGCGGAAGATACCATTCTTATTATTGATGATGATATTGTGTCTCAAAGGAGGCTTTCCATAACCCTCAGAAGTAGAGGATATGTCACAAAGATTATCTCCAACAGCCCCATAGCGGTGAAGATAGTTCAGGCAGAGCTTATAGATGTGGTTGTGCTTGATATTAATATGCCTGGATGGGTGGGAATGGAGATATTAAAGGAGATACATATCAGCAAACCAAAGCTTCCGGTGATAATTACCAGTGCATTTACCACAGAGGAGCTAATGATTGAGGCTATGGAGAGAGGGGCGTACTCGTTTATGCGAAAGCCTGTAAATACTAATTTTTTGAATGATTTGATAGAAGAAGCGGTAGGGATGTAGTGTCTCGTCAACCTTAAATTGACGCAATGGTAGTAATTCTCATTTTGATATTTTTTCACCGCAGAGACGCAAAGTCGCAGAGAAAAAACGCTGAGTGAAGCGTATAAAAATTCTCTGCGACTCTGCGTCTCTGCGGTTCATAATAAGAATTGCTGCCTACCGACAACTAAGAGTTGACATGACAGTAGTCATTTTTACCGTAGGGGCAGACCTATGTGTCTGCCCTTTACTTAAAAGGAGGTTGATAAAATATGGGAAAGGTAATTGGAATTGATCTTGGAACAACAAATTCATGTGTAGCTGTTATGGAGGGTGGTGAGCCTGTTGTTATTTCTAATTCAGAAGGGGGTAGAACTACGCCATCGATAGTTGCTTACACCAAAGCAGGGGAGCGGTTGGTGGGTCAGATAGCCAAAAGACAGGCAGTGACCAATTCAGAAAATACCCTGTTTTCAATTAAACGATTTATTGGGAGAAAGTACAACGAAGTAACCAGAGAAATGAAAGAGGCACCCTTCAAGGTTATAGATGCCAAAAATGGTGATGCATGGGTAAAGGCTGGGGACAGGGAATATTCACCACAGGAAATAGCAGCCATGATTCTTCAGAAACTGAAACAGGATGCAGAAACATACCTTGGGGAAAAGGTCACTGAGGCAGTTATTACTGTACCTGCTTATTTTAATGATTCTCAACGACAGGCAACCAAGGATGCAGGCAAGATAGCCGGACTGGAAGTATTAAGAATTATCAATGAACCAACAGCTGCATCACTCGCCTATGGATTGGACAAAAAGAAAAATGAAATCATTGCAGTCTATGACCTTGGTGGCGGAACCTTTGATGTCTCTATCTTAGAAATAGGAGAGGGTGTTTTTGAGGTGAAAGCAACCAATGGTGATACACACCTTGGCGGTGATGACTTTGATCAGAAGATAATTGACTGGTTATGTGAAGAATATAAGCGGGATCAAGGGATAGACTTAAAACAGGACAAGATGGCTATTCAGAGGCTTAAAGAGGCAGCAGAAAAGGCAAAATGTGAGCTTTCTTCAACAATGTCTACAGAGATAAATCTGCCATTTGTTACTGCAGATGCCTCTGGTCCAAAGCATCTTAATATTACCATGACTCGGGCAAAATTAGAACAGATTGTAAGTGACTTGATTGAACGAACAACTGGACCATGTCAAAAGGCATTAGCTGATTCAGGAATACAGACTTCTAAGATAGACGAGGTTGTTCTGGTTGGTGGCATGACTCGAATGCCAAAGGTTCAAGAGTTGGTAAAAAAGCTGTTTGGCAAGGATCCTCATCGGGGAGTTAATCCAGATGAGGTTGTAGCCATAGGGGCAGCTATTCAGGCAGGGGTTCTCAAGGGTGAGGTCAAGGATGTTCTGCTTTTGGATGTTACCCCTCTTTCTCTTGGGATTGAGACACTCGGTGGGGTATTTACGAAAATGATAGAGAGAAATACAACAATACCTTCCAAAAAAGAGGAGATATTCTCTACTGCCGCAGATGGTCAGAGTGAGGTAGAGATACATGTTATTCAGGGTGAACGGCAGATGGCTACTGATAACAAGACTTTGGGACGATTTCATCTGATTGGAATTCCACCTGCTCCAAGGGGGGTGCCAAAGATTCAGGTAACCTTTGATATTGATGTTAATGGTATTTTGCAGGTAATGGCTAAGGATATGGCTACTGGAAAGGATCAAAGGATAACCATTACCGCCTCATCTGGATTGTCAAAAGATACTGTGGAAAATCTCGTACAAGAGGCAAAGGCACACGAGGAAGAGGATAAGAAGAAAAAAGAGGGGATAGAAACCTTTAATCAGGCAGATACTCTTATCTATGCCACCCAGAAGGCAGTAGGCGAATATGGAGATAAGCTCAATGATGCTGAGAAGAAAGAGATAGAGGATGCCATTTCTGAACTCAAGGATGCTATGGAGAAAAAGGATGTCGATGCAGTAAAAAACGGCATAGAAAAATTGGGCAAGGCTTCACAAAAGATAGGTGAAGAGATGTACAAACAAGCTGCCGAGCAACAGGCACAAGCTCAACAGCAGGCAACCCCTGGTGATACAAAGGAAGGGGATGTAAAAGAAGGGGAAGTCATTGATGGAGAGTATAAGGTTGGAGAATAGGGTAAGTACAAGTCTTATATGACTTATATTCATAGAAGGGGGTGAGAGGCATTGTCGTCGCACGCGGAAACGCGGAAATGAAAGTTCTAAACCGCAGCTACAAGCAAGCGGTCATTATCAATAAGAGGAGGACGAAGCATGAAAATTAGACCATTAGGAGACAGGGTCATTGTAAAAAGGATTGAGGGCGAAGAAAAGTCAAAGGGAGGAATAATCATCCCTGATACAGCCAAGGAAAAACCACAGAAGGGTGAGGTGTTGGCAGTTGGACCAGGCAAGGTAACAGAAAAGGGTGATAAGATTGCCATGGATGTTAAGGTTGGCGATAAGGTGCTTTTTGGCAAGTATTCAGGCACTGATGTCAAGATTGAAGACGAAGAATGTCTTATCATGCATCAGGATGATATTCTTGGGATTATAGAATAATCGGGGAGTAACAACCCCCTGACCCCCTTTATTAAGGGGGAATTTTGATTGTTAAACCCCCCGATATTTTGGGGGAATTTTGAATATTATGGAGGTAAGTTAAAAATGGCAAAGCAGATTTTGTTTGGTGAAGATGCAAGAAAATCCATTATGAGAGGGATAGACACTCTTGCTGAGGCAGTAAAGACTACCCTTGGTCCTAAGGGTAGAAATGTAGTTATTGATAAAAAGTGGGGTTCTCCTACTATTACCTGTGATGGCGTTACCGTAGCCAAGGAAATAGATCTTCAAGATCCATATGAAAACATGGGAGCACATCTGATCAGAGAGGTAGCCAGTAAGACATCTGATGTTGCAGGGGACGGTACAACAACCGCAACCGTTCTTGCTCAGGCTATTTATAAAGAAGGTGTGAAGAATCTTGCTGCTGGTGCCAATCCAATGGAATTAAAAAGAGGGATAGAAAAGGCAGTAGAAGCAGTTATTAAGGAAATAGAAAAAAAGTCAGAAAAATTAACCGACAAACAGCAAATCTCTGATGTAGCAACCATTTCTGCCCACATGGATAGAACCATTGGTGACCTGATTGCTGATGCTATGGAAAAGGTAGGCAAGGATGGCGTTATCACTGTAGAGGAGTCAAAGACCATTGTTACATCATTAGAAGTGGTTGAGGGTATGCAGTTTGATCGTGGATATATTTCTCCATACTTTGTAACAGATGCTGAGAAGATGGAGTGTTCCTTAGATGACCCATACATTCTTATCTATGAGAAAAAGATCAGTGTGATGAAGGATATTCTTCCTATGTTAGAGAAGATTGTCCAGATGGGTAAATCATTCATGATTATTGCTGAGGATATTGATGGTGAGGCTCTGGCTACATTAGTAGTAAATAAGATCAGAGGAACGCTAAAGTGCGTTGCTATAAAAGCCCCGGGTTTTGGAGATAGAAGAAAGGCAATGCTTGAGGATATTGCTATCCTTACTGGTGGAACGGTTATCTCTGAAGATTTGGGCATGAAGCTTGAACATGCAAAGATAGAAAGCATGGGCAGAGCAAAGAGAATAAGCATTGACAAAGAGAACACAGTCATCATTGAAGGGGCTGGCTCAAAGAAGGATATTGAGGCAAGAATATCTCAAATAAGGCTTCAGATTGAGGATACAACCTCAGATTATGATAAGGAGAAGTTGCAGGAGAGATTGGCTAAATTAGCTGGTGGTGTGGCTGTTATCAGTATTGGAGCAGCAACCGAGACAGAGATGAAGGAGAAAAAGGCAAGGATTGAAGATGCTCTTCATGCTACCAGAGCAGCTGTTGAGGAAGGAATTGTGCCAGGTGGTGGCATAATGTTGTTAAAGACTCAAGCCGTTATCGATGAGGTTATAGCCAGCCTGACAGGAGATGAAAAGTTAGGGGCAACCATTATCAAAAGATCTACAGAGGCACCAATTCGTCAAATAATAGCAAATGCCGGTCAGGAAGGTTCCGTTATTGTAGATAAGATAAAGAATAACAAGGACTTTGCCTATGGTTATAACGCAGCTACCGATACCTTTGAAGATATGATGAAGGCAGGTGTAATTGACCCAGCCAAAGTAACTCGAACCGCACTCCAGAATGCAGCCTCAATTGCATCATTGATGTTGACCACAGAGTGTATGATTGCCGATATGCCAGAAAAGGAAAAAGCTTCCCCAATGCCTGGTGGTGGCGATTCTGGTATGGGTGGTATGGGTGGTATGTATTAATCCTGTGGGAATAATCTGCCACATGTGATGAAATGTAAGGAACAATGGAAATGAAACGAATGAGCCGGGATTAGTCATCTGATCAGTCCCGGCTCATGCGAGGGAGAAAGAGATAATGCCAACATATGAATACATTTGTAATGATTGCAACGAACCATTTGAGATGTTTCAATCAATGAAAGATGACCCTATCGAAAAATGCCCAAAATGTATGGGTACTGTAAAGCGACTTTTTTCTTCAGGGGCAGGATTTATATTTAAGGGCTCCGGGTTTTATCATACTGATTACAAGAAAAAGGAAACGGCTGCACCATCGCGAAATACAAATTCTTCTGCTTGTTCCCCTGCTTGCAAAGGGACAAAGGGAAATGAAAATTCGAGTCCAACCCCAACTCCTCCTTCCGTCCAGCAAGGGACAACTCCAAATTCTGCATGTTCAAAAGAAAAGTGTTCGGAGTGTAGTCTGCCAAAATCAGAGGCTAAATAGGGATGAATAAAATATGTCGTATCCCGAAGATTCTAAAGCCTTTGGGATGCCCTTAAGTTGGTTGCCATCATCCTTATTTCAAAAAATTATAAGGATACAAGATGCTTATTCCAAAAAAGATTATCGACAATATTGACATTGCTATAACTAAATTTCTCAATAAAATCTTACAGATTCAGTCAGGTTTGCTGCAACAAGCTGCAAAATCAGGCATGGTTCAAAAAAAGATAATGCAATCCTTGATATGTCCCCCGCTAAATGATTTGGTTGTTGGGTTACACAAGCGATATGAGATTGCTAATAGATTAGGGATTGAGATAGTAGATACAGATACAATGGGGCGTATAACTGCTGATATTATCAAAAATGCATCTACATGGGTTGATTTTGCCTCTGGCAGGGGTGAGTTTAGTCTTGCATTAATACAAAGAAATTGTATGCTTAATATTTGGAATTTCGAAAAACGACCTGATTATGTTGAAGTAGCAAATAATGATCGGAAATTATTATCACCAGAGGAATCAATAAGGATACGAAACATTATTGGTAAAATCGAGGCGGTTGCTCGTGGACAATATGCCTCGGATGGTATTTTGCAAAATTCAATGGATGTTGTTTCATTGCATTGTTATGAACCCGGAAAAATTTCAGGACAAGATGCAGTCAATGCCATGGATTATGTGCTTAAATCAGGAGGACATGCCATCATAACCCTTGACAGTGAGGTAGATAATTATAAAAAATTTCTAAAATATCTCAAGAAACGGTTCAGTAAGGTTATGGTAGGAAATCATCCAGCAGAATACCCACAAACAAGCTATACATTTGCCTTATGGCATAGACATCATGAATTTCCTGGAGTTCCACCATTTATTTGCATAGAAAAGTAGGGGAGTGGAGGGAACTGAGAATGGCACTTCACCCCATCTTTTCAGGCTGAATTATCAAAAAATCCTCACCTGAAATCACAAAATCTATGTTTTTATCTTTAATATGATATTTTTTGAAAAAAACACTTGAAATTTAGACGAAATTCTGTTAAAATGGTTATTAAAAGGGAGGGGGGATAAAGATGGAGGAAATGAATGAGCTATTATTCCCATCCTGTTAGACAACAGGGAAGTTATCGGTCATATCGGGCAAAGGTAAGAAAGAAACAATTTATTGGACGAGGTATATTAGTTGTAGTATTTATTTGCTTAGTTTTCTTAGGAGCAAATAAGGCATGTACCCCACCAGAGGATGCTACAGCAAAGTATAAAAAAAATCTGGAAAATGATCCAACAAGTGTAGAGGCATATCTTGCTCTTGGTAAATCTTTTTCTTCTAAGGCGATTGTTAGCGAATACCCTGAAGAAAAGGGAAAGTTTTTTCAGGAAGCTATTGGTTTTTTCAAGAGAGCAATTATCTTAGATAAGGATAAAAAGCTACTCGCTGAAACTCATTATCAATTGGGTTTGACTTATTTTAAGATGAGCAGGTTAAGCACTGAGAAGACATATTATCAAGAGGCTGAGGAAGAGTTTAAGACAGCTATTGATGAGGGGCTTAAACAATCGGATGTTCATCTGTATCTGGGTCACCTTTACTTTAAGAGAAATGCCCTTGATGCTGCTATGGAAGAGTATAAAACGGCAAGAGAACTTAATCCCAATGATATTTCAGCATGGTATAACCTTGGATGGACATATAAGATAAAAGGACTCTACCATGAATCGATAAATGCCTTTCAAGAGGTGCTGAGTGTCAGGGGATTGGATGATAAGTTTAAGGTAAAGATATATCTTATCCTGGGAGAAATATACTCTTCTAAAAATGAGTTGAGTTTTGCCTATGATGAGTATAAGAAGATATTGAAGTTGGATCGTAATTCTGTTGAAGCACATTATTGGCTTGGATGTATTTATAAAAAGCAGGGCAACTTAAAGGATGCAGAAAAGGAATGGAGACGGGTTCTCAGGCTTTCACCCAATCATGTTGAAGCAAGGAATGAATTGACACAGTTAAGGTAGGGGCAGACCTATGTGTCTGCCCTCTATGTGTCTGTCCCTACTGTTCAGGTCAGACACACAGGTCTGCCCCTACTGTTAATTCAAGTCATGTCGTATTTTTTCTCGTCAACCCCAAAGGGGTGACATTATTGTAGCAGAAGGAGGAAATGATGTTATTTGGTTCTATAATCGGACTTTTTTCAAATGATATTGGCATTGATCTGGGGACAGCCAATACCCTTGTTCATGTAAGGGGAGAAGGGATTGTCTTGAGTGAACCGTCAGTAGTGGCTATCCAGAGGGATAGCAGGGCAGTACTGGCAGTTGGAGAGGAAGCTAAAAGAATGCTCGGCAGGACACCAGCAGATATTGTGGCTATTAGACCACTTAAGGATGGGGTTATTGCTGATTTTGAGATTACAGAACGAATGATTCGGCATTTTATTACCAAGGTGCATAATCGAAGGGCTCTTGTTAGACCACGAATAGTTATAGGCGTTCCCTCAGGGATTACAGAGGTAGAGAGAAGAGCGGTTCGAGAGGCAGCTGAGCAGGCAGGTGCCAGAGAGGTCTATCTTATTGAAGAGCCAATGGCAGCAGCAATTGGTGCAAATATCTGTGTTCATGAGCCGGCTGGAAATTTGATTATTGATATTGGTGGAGGAACAACAGAGGTAGCTGTCATATCCTTAGGTGGTATGGTTGTAAGTAAATCCATTAGAATTGCTGGTAATGAAATGGATGAGGCTATTGTTCAATATGTTAAAAAAACACATAGTCTTTTGATTGGAGAAAGAACCTCTGAAGAGATAAAGATCAGGATAGGTTCAGCTTATCCACTTCCTGAAGAACAAGCTATGGAGGTTAAGGGCAGGGATACTATGACCGGATTACCAAGAACGCTGAGGCTTACATCAGAAGAGATCAGGGAGGCATTAAAAGAGCCTGTCAGTTTTATTGTTGAGATTGTTAAGACTGCGCTGGAAGAAACACCGCCTGAACTGGCTTCGGATATTGTTGACAGGGGTATTGTTATGGCTGGTGGTGGTGCATTACTCCGAGAATTAGACCGGCTTATCTCGCAAGAAACAAGGCTTCCTGTGGTGTTAGCAGATGATCCGCTCAGATGTGTAGTTATTGGAACTGGGAAGTATCTGGATGAATTAAAACATTTCCAGTTGGCTCGTAAAAGAGGAGGCTATAATTGGTCAGGTTCTTTTGGAAACATGGAAGAGAAAATGTAATTGTTCTCTTGTTATTTATTTCTATTATTTTGATGATTACTCACACCTCTTTTTCTGTCAATTACTTTAAAAAAGGTATTGCTAATGTTCTGATTCCGTTTCAGATGTTTGCAAGTCAGATGAAATTTTCTGCAAGGGATTTTTTTCTTAGTATTCAGGAACTCAGGGATGTAAAGTTAGAGAATAATCGACTAAGGAAAGCTATTCGTATAGTCCATGCAGAAAAACAAAAATATCAAAAAGCCCTCCAGGAAAATCAACGATTAAAAAGTTTGTTGGATTACAAAGAACAACTGCCTTATAAGAGTATCGCTGCCCGTGTTATATCTTATGACCCAAGCAACTGGGAAAATACTATTATGATTGATAAAGGGAAAAAAGACGGTATCTACCACATGGCACCTGTCGTGGCCTATCAGGATAGAAGGGAAGGGCTTGTAGGAAGGGTGCTGGATGTGAATGCGAATTCTTCATCCGTGCTTTTACTTTATGATCAGAACAGTATGATTGGTGGTGAGATATTGCGAACTCAATATAAAGGGATTATAGAGGGAGATAATTATCGATATTGTAGTCTTAGATACCTTCCTTATGATGCTGTTGTGAAAAAAAATGATACTATTATTACCTCAGGGGATGGGGGCATCTTTCCTAAGGGATTGTTTATAGGGTCAGTGGTTAATGTTGGCCGTAGGGAAAGGGGATTATTTCGAGATGTGACTATTTTACCATTTGTTAAGTTTTCAAAGCTGGAAGAGGTTATGGTTATTATTAATGAAAATATCCCTGCGATAGGGAAGGTAGAATCGGTAATCAGGTAATCAGGTAACCGGTAATAAGGTTATCGGTAATCGGTAATAAGGTACTCATCCATTACCGATCACCGATTACTGATAACCGATTACCAATGTTTTACGGAGGATTTATGTATTGGATAATCTGGGCAGGAATTATACTTTTATGTCTGGTTTTGCAGACGACAATATTTGGTAATTTTTTTGGCATTAGTATGGTAAAGCCTGACCTTCTTCTCATAGCAATTGTCTTCTTTTCCTTCAGGAAGGAGCAGCTTCAGAGTGGAATTTTTAGCTTTATCTGCGGTATTGTTGAAGGTAGCTTGTCAGGACTCCCGGGTATGTTAGGAATAAATGCCTTTGTCAAGACCATAATTGGGATAGTTATCTCTACTATTAAACGAACATACGCAGAAAATTTCCTCTCTATTATGCTCTCTCTCTTTTTATTTACCATTATTCAGGATGTTTTGGTTATTATTCTTAAGGCTATCTTTGCCTACAAAGCCTTTCCTTTTTTAATTGTAATAAAAACTATCCTGATTGGAGCCATTTATAATATGGTGTTGGGCGGGATATTATTCTTGTTGTTTGGTAAGATTAAGAGGTAGGGGAATAGGCTGTAGGCTGTTAGGCTGTAGGCATTTAGGTAACAAACTGAGCGAGCGTGAATAGTTGTATTTCTCTATTCCCCCTTAACAAAGGGGGTTAGGGGGTTGTAATCCCCTCTTGGGAGGGGCAGGGGTGGGTCATCCCCTACGGTGGTGGACGCTACTGCTCCTACAGCCTAAAACAGTCCCCCTATGGTGAACAGTTTTGAATCATGCCCTGTTACTTAATGGAAATTTGGCACGAGTCTGACAAGTCAGACAGAGATGAGGCAAGATTATGATAATACAACAACAGCAATCTGATGTAGAGATAGGTTTTCTTAAACAACGATTAATGGCCATTACAGTAATGGTTTTGATACTGTTTGGTATCTTAATGCTTAGACTTACTTATCTTCAGATAATAAAGGGAGGATATTTTCGTAACATCTCAGAAAATAATCGGATAAGATTAATCCCTATAGCTGCCTCCAGGGGAATGATATTTGACCGAAATGGGGAAATATTAGCTATAGATGAACCCTCCTTTGATATCTCTATTATTCAATTGGGGCTATCTAAGAATAATATTGAGAAATCCCTGTCAAATTTAAGCAAATTATTAGATATTAATATAGAAGAGGCAAAAAATAGCATAAAAAAGAAACATAATAGACCATTTGAACCAGCAGTGATTGTCTCTGATGTAGATAGAATTACCCTGGCAGAGGTGGCAGAGAGAACACCTGACCTGCCCGGCGTGATTATTCAGGTAACGCCAAAACGCAATTATCTTCACGGAGAATTGTGTGCCCATTTGTTAGGCTATCTTGGTGAGATCAATCAGAAAGAATTAAAGGTACGAAAGAATTATAAGAGTGGTGAATGGATCGGAAAATCAGGGGTTGAGAGTGTGTATGATAGCTATCTTAAGGGTGTAAATGGAGGGAAACAAATAGAGGTAGATGTTCGGGGCAGACAATTACAGGTATTAGGAAAAAGAGAACCTGTACCCGGTAATAATCTATTTTTGAGTATTGACGCAAAGATGCAGCAGATAGCCTATGATGCTTTAGAGAATAATTGTGGGGCAGTAGTGGTTGTAAACCCACAGAACGGGGAGCTCTTAGCATGTGTCAGCAGGCCAAGTTTTGATGCAAATATGTTTTTGCATCGAATGAATGCTCTTGAGGCAACGGCCTTATTCTCTGACCCGAGACATCCTCTCTTGAATCGAGCTACCCAGGCTCAATATTCACCAGGCTCGGTTTTCAAGATAGTTGTGGCTATCGCTGCTCTGGAGAATAATGTTATCCGTCAAGAAGATAATATTGAATGCAAGGGAACATATGAGATTGGTAAGCAAAAGTTCAATTGTTATCAAAAGGAAAAACATGGGATTGTAGGAATTATAGATGCTATCACCCTGTCATGCAATGTCTATTTTTATCAACTGGGATATAAACTCGGGGTAAGCAGGATCAACGAGTTTGCTAAAAAGTTTGGTTTTGGCAAGCCAACTGGGATTGACTTGCTGAGTGAAAAAACAGGGCTTATGCCAACACCTGCCTGGAAGGAAAAGGTACTTAAGACAGATTGGTATACAGGAGACACTATTAACCTAAGTATTGGTCAGGGATATGCTTTGGTTACACCACTCCAGATGGCTAATTTATTAGCTATTGTGGCTAATGGTGGACAGGTATATCGATCACACTTAGTAGCAAGGATGGTCAGTTCATCTGGAAAGGTTACGCATTTTAACCCGGATATTATGGATATTGTTCCCATGTCAGTTCAAACCAAGGAGATATTGCATAAGGCACTTGAGGCTGTTGTCTCACGGGGCACCGGACAAAAGGCAATGCTCTGGAATATGAGGGTTGCAGGAAAAACAGGTACATCTCAGAATCCACAGGGGGATGACCATGCATGGTTTGTTTGTTTTGCCCCGGTTGAGGACCCAAAGGTAGCTATTGCTGTTATTGTTGAACATGGGGGAAAGGGTGGAGCAGTTGCAGCACCTATCGCCAGAAAAATCCTTCAATATGTAAGAGCTTCATCCATGAAAAAAGAGGAAATCATAAACCCACAAAAAATAGAACAGGAAATAAAACCAGAGGTGACACAAGAGGTAATGCAGGGAACAGCCTCAGTCGTGCCACAGATAGTAGAAAATTCAACAGAGAAGGTGGAGTGAGAAATTGACAATTCAGCAATTCAGCAATTCAGCAATTGACAATTGACAATTGAGAAATTGGGGACGGTTCACCTTTGTTTGAAAGCTTGCGGTTAGTTGAGAGTGCAATATTCCCCCTTAGAAAAGGGGGTTAGGGGGTTGTATTCTGTAGATGATGTCCCCTTGCCCGAAAGGAATCATATGAAAAACGATGAA
>JAZDHC010000163.1:0-5796 GCA_043806395.1 Candidatus Desantisiibacteriota bacterium
TTCATCGTTTTTCATATGATTCCTTTCGGGCAAGGGGACATCATCTACAGAATACAACCCCCTAACCCCCTTTTCTAAGGGGGAATATTGCACTCTCAACTAACCGCAAGCTTTCAAACAAAGGTGAACCGTCCCCGATTAACAGATGTCCTAACAATCAAATCCCAAAAGATCAGAAACTCTCAGAAAAAACAGATAAAATGGTTGTTCATTTTGATAGAGATTAGGACTTACGCAAAACACCATTTTGATCGTCATATTTGGTAGCCATCACCTTTCAATAACACTATTATGTGGCGGGTACTCTCTCATTTGCCTTCCTCTACATTATTATCGTAGGACTCGCAAAACACCATTTTCTCATTTTGCGTAAGTCCTAAGTAGCTTGAAATGACAGAAAGGGAAAGAAATGACAGAACTATCCCGTCTTTATCCAACGCTTGATGGTTGACGCAATATTATGTTCCAATTGTTATACTCAGCAAGGCCATAAATTGTGTTTTTCGCTGGTCTTAATCAACGATAGCTGCGTTGTTCAGGTTCGTAGGGGCGAACCTATGTGTTCGCCCAGTTATTCGGGTAGACACACAGGTCTACCCCTACGGTCCATCTTCACGCCTTGCTCTCCTTGATTAATCCTCACCGAAAATTCACAATTTATGACCTCGCTGAGTATAATTCACCGCTTTAGGGCTTGAGAAAAAATAAGTTGTACACCAAGAGCCACTCAAAACGCTTGGCTGGCAAGGCGTGAGAAGCGAGAATACTACTGTATGATCGCTTCGAACAACGAAGTCAGCCAAGATGTATCGGTGACACGACTGTACAAGTTGTTTTTCTCAAGCCCTTAGTGAGATGAAACTGCAACCGAACACTTAACGAGAGTTTACTAATACATTGCCATACATGGGATGCTTATAATAAACAACATTCCTACCCCATAGACGAAACCTGCCAAGATGGTATAACGAAATAACATTTGCATCTTTGCACCTCTTTTTATTAAGATAGTACCATTATAGCATAACTTTCTCAAAAAAGCAAGTAAAGTTTACTATTTTTTTTCATTATAATATTAATGTGCATAATATCTGTTTGGATAGCTCATGTATTGCACTATAATTATGGCTTTGGTAATAATTTTACGCACAAGAATAAAGTTCTTGACAAAACAACAAAAGAAATGTTATAATCTATTAATAAAAAGGAAGATAGCTTCTAAAAGGAAGATAGCTTCTCAAATTCAAGAGTCAAGGTAGAGGAGATATTTGAAAATGCGTAAGATTATAATCGCTTTTATGCTGGTTGGATTGATAGGTTGTGGCAGAAACAATGTTGAAACGATAAATGTTGCAGGTTCAACCGCATTTCAGCCCTTTGCAGAAAAATTAGCTGAAGAGTTTATGGTTAATCATCCGGGGGTGCGAGTCAATGTTCAGGGCGGCGGCTCAGCCGTGGGGATTCAGTCTGCTCAGGCTGGTGTAGTCCAAATTGGTTTGGCGGACCTGGTTACACTACCAAAAGAGGCTGAAGGATTAAATAGCATTGTAGCGGCTAAGGATGCTGTTGTTGTTATTGTCCATCCTACTAATAAGATAGGCAACCTGTCATCTCAACAAATTCAGGGTATATTTAGCGGTAAGACGAATAACTGGGGTCAGCTTGGTGGAGAGAAAAAATCCATTACGGTTGTTTCTCGTGAGGAAGGCTCAGGAACCCGCAATTCCTTTAGTGACTTGGTACTAAAGGGTGTTCCTGTTAACCCCAGTGCCCTTATTCAAAATTCTACCGGGGCAGTAAAGCTTATGGTCCAAAGCGATCCAGCTGCAATTGGTTACATTACCCATGGTGTACTGTCACCTGAGGTAAAAGCCATAGGGATAGATGGGATAGTCCCTTCCATTCAAAATATCCATGATGGCAAGTATAATATTGTCAGACCAATATTCTTGTTGACCAAGGGAGAACCAAAGGGAATTACAGTTAAGTTTATAGACTTTATCCTTTCTCCGCAAGGACAAAAGATAATAACAGATAATGGCTTGCTGGCAGTGAAATAGGGTAATAATGCAGGAAGTAGAATCGTAATAGTTCACCGCAGAGACGCAGAGGCACAGAGAATGGAAACTAATCAGATTACAGATTAGAAAGCAAGTTGACAAGCGTATGGTCCAATAAACTTTAAGTCTTTCTCTGCGTCTCTGCGTCTCTGCGGTTAGCTGAACTGTTACCACAAAATAATATAATAACACATTTGGTCAAAAGGGAGACAATAGTGTATGCCCATAACTTGGAAAAACCACATTATTAGTACAGCAGACATCCTTCATGGAAAGCCTTGTCTGAAAGGGACAAGGATTCCAGTTAGTCTGATATTAGGATATCTTGCAGCCGAATATAGCGTTCAGCAGATTATTGAAGAATTTCCAGATCTCACGGCTGACCAAATTGCGGCATGTCTTGATTATGCCCGTGATTTAGCAGAATTTGAGGTCGCGGCATGACTGCCTTACGATTTTTTACTGATCACTGTGTGCCAACACATATTACTCGCTTTCTTCGTGAGCAGGGATACAAGGTGTTTCCGTTACACGAACATATCCCAATAAATTCACCGGATGATCGAGTGATTGCGACCGCTCAGGAGCTTAATGCCATTCTGATTTCGTTCAATGGAGATTTCGTCAACATCATTACTTATCCACCGAGTAAATATAAGGGGATTATTAGTATTCAAGTGAGGAATCACCCGGAGATTATTCCTCGTATCATGCAACGATTAAGGATGTATCTTTCTGAACATCCTTCTATGGATGACTATGTTGGAAAATTATTGTTGGTAGAAGTTCATCGAATCCGAATCCATGGAGAAAACTGAAATGAAATATAAAGAAAACCTGATCCAGTTTGGATTATTAATTACTGCTCTTTCAACCATTGTTATTCATTTACTTATCGCCTTGTTTATCTTTCAGGAAGGACTGCCCATTATCTTAAGGGTAGGCATACAGGAATTTGTCTGCGGCACTCATTGGTCACCACAACAGGGGCAATTTGGAATATTTCCCATGATTATTGGAACGGCATGGATAACGGCTGGTGCTATTTTGATCAGTCTTCCCTTAAGCCTTTCCTGTGCCATCTATCTTAGTGAATTCTCAACCCCTAAGGTTAGAGGCATTCTTAAACCAATAATTGAACTATTAGCTGGTATACCGTCTGTGGTTTATGGGTTCATGGGTATGGTTATTCTGTTTCCCCTGATTCGCAATTATTTTGGTGGTGCAGGACCCTCTATTTTATCAGCATCCATTATCTTAGGGATAATGATCCTGCCAACGATTACCAGTATTGCTATTGATTCTCTTCAATCTGTACCATATTCTTTTCGGGAGGGCTCACTGGCTCTTGGTGCAACCCGTTGGCAAACAATAAGGATGGCTATACTTCCTGCTGCTAAATCCGGCATCTTATCAGGAATTATTCTTGGTATTGGCAGAGCTGTAGGGGAAACAATGGCTGTTATCATGATTTCTGGTAACTCTGTAATAATTCCGAACTCACTCTTTGATCCTGCACGGACACTTACAGCAAATATTGCCTTAGAGATGAATTATGCCGTAGGTGATCATCGTCAGGCATTATTTGCCACAGGTATTGTTCTATTTATTACCATCATGATCCTGAATATTATCGCCAATGTGCTTTCCAGAAGAGGGGTGGAGAAATAATGCTTAAACCAATCCTCTGGGAACAATTAGTAAAAAAGATACTATTTGTCGGCACAGCTATTACGGTTTTCATTCTTTTTTTCATTATCTTCTATATTCTCAAGAATGGACTGGCAGTTATTGACATGGAATTTCTTCTCAGCTCACCAAAGGACTTTGGCAGGGCAGGGGGAATATTCCCCTGCATTGTTGGGACTATTGTTCTATCGTTAGTAGCTATCATCGTCGCCACCCCTCTTGGAGTAGGAGCAGCCATCTATCTCACAGAGTATACAAGGAAAGGCAGGTTAATATCGATAATTAGATTCTTCACAGAGTGTTTGTCTGGGATACCTTCCATTATCTTTGGCTTATTTGGCTTTGTGCTTTTTGTTGTTTATCTTGGCTTTGGCTGGTCAATCCTTTCCGGGGGATTGACCACGGCATTTATGCTTTTACCTACAATTATTCGGACATCTGAGGAGGCGA
This sequence comes from Candidatus Desantisiibacteriota bacterium, assembly GCA_043806395.1. Classification (GTDB taxonomy): domain Bacteria; phylum UBA9089; class CG2-30-40-21; order CG2-30-40-21; family CG2-30-40-21; genus CG2-30-40-21. Next base: position 4,200 of record JAZDHC010000163.1, read on the forward strand.
TTAAGGCTGTGCCTGATTATTATCGTGAGGTAAGCCTGTCCCTCGGTGGAACAAAATGGCAAACTATTGTTAAGGTTGTTCTTCCCAGTGCATTACCGGGCATTGCCACTGGAATAATCCTTGGTATAGCCAGAAGTATTGAAGAAACGGCTGTAGTTATTTTTACCGCTGGTTCGGTATTGCAGCTTCCAACATCCTTTTTTGATTCCTGTAGAACTCTGTCTGTACATTTTTATATCTTAGCGCGTGAGGGCATTTCCATGGAGAATGCCTACGGCACGGCAACTGTTCTCATTATTACCATCTTGTTGATCAACATGTTTGCCTATTGGCTGATGCATCGGCTGATAGCCAGATATTCATAAGCTGTCAGCCGTCAGCGGTCAGATGGAGAAAGAGATGTAATTTGAGTCAGTAATTGATAGGAAAACGCGGGCAACTACAAAAGTTTGTCTCTTGCTATGAAATAATGATAAATGATAAGCAGTCAGCTCTTGCAAGGCATTACGGTATAAAAGGAGGTAGTACCTCTGGTACAGGAAGTCGTAAAATTAGGAACATTTCATTTTGCCTTGATTTTATGGTCTGGACTGACTGCTGATAGCTGACAGCTGAACGCTTATTTGTGAGGTTGACATTGGAAGATAAAATTGTTGTTAAAGACCTTAATCTTTGTTTTGGTACACTTACTGTTCTGAAATCTATCAATCTCAATATCAAGGCAAACGAAATACTATCGATTATTGGGCCGGCAAATTCAGGCAAGACATCATTCCTGCGTACATTAAACAGGCTGAATGACCTTATTTCCACAGTTAGGATAACCGGTGAGGTACGATTAGATGGAATGGATATTTATAAAAAAGATATTTCCCTTCCATGGCTCAGGCGAAAGGTAGGTATGGTCTTTGCACTACCTGTGCCCCTGCCGAGGAGTATCTTTGAAAATGTAGTTTATGGACCCAGGCTAAATGGTGTTACATCCAAGGTTAGGCTTGAGGAATTGGTGGAGAAAACACTGAAATCTGCTTTTTTATGGGATGAGGTCAAGGATAGGCTTCATACCTCTGGCACCAAGCTTTCTGGCGGACAGCAACAGAGGCTTTGCATTGCCAGAACATTAGCCTTAGAGCCAGAGGTTATCCTGCTCGATGAACCATGCTCCGGGCTTGACCCCATATCTACCTCAAAGATAGAAGAGGCATTGTATGAATTAAAGAAACAATACACCATTGTTCTGGTAACAAATAATACCAAACAAGCAGCAAGGGTTGGAGATAATGTCGCCTTTTTCTTAATGGGTGATCTGATAGAATATGGCTCGACTGAACAGATATTTACTGTGCCCACTGATAAAAGGACAGAGGATTATATTACAGGAAGGTTTGGATGATGGGTATAGGCTGTAGGCTATTAGTCTGTAGGAAGGAATGTGCGTTGAATGTTCTGAGATATGACCTACTGTCTCAACAACTCTTAATTGTCGGTAGGCAGTAATTCTCATTATGAACCGCAGAGACGCAGAGTCGCAGAGAATTTATATGCTTCATTCAGCGTTTCTTCTCTGCGACTCTGCGTCTCTGCGGTGGAAAAATAT
>JAZDHC010000164.1:0-2357 GCA_043806395.1 Candidatus Desantisiibacteriota bacterium
TTCTACTTCCATGTGCGGGGGTTAAATGTATACTTTGGAGTGGTTAAAGCGATAAACCTTCTTCAATACATATTAAGAATGTTCTGCAAGGTTGATAAAGAACCAACTTTATCTTACCCACACAAATCGTAATAGAGCCGAAAATAATAAGGGTTAAAGGATATATTCCTCATCCCTTAACCCTTATTCATTATATGAATCACTTATTTTATTCCTAAAGTGATCGGGAATCCTAATTAACCGCAGCCTTTAATTCTGCCCCTGGCTTAAAAACCGGAATGTTTTTTGCAGCAATATCTAATACATCACCTGTTTTAGGATTTCTTCCGCTTCTGGCCTCTCTGTTTTTAACAGAAAAACTACCAAATCCAATAAGCTGTACCTTATCGCCTTGTTGCAGTGCATCAGCAATTCCATCCAGAACAGCATTAACTGCCTCTCCTGCCTGTTTCTTTGTCAATCCTAACTCAGCCACCTTATTTACCAAATCAACCTTTGTCATTTCAACACTACCTCCTTTTATTATTTGGTAGAGACGCAAAATATTGCATCTCTACATATTTCACCATTCAGATCTTAACTCACGAGCCATTAATTCTTCTACTGCTTTCTGAGGTTTTTTATCTTCAAAAAGCACACCATAGATAGCAGTGGTAATTGGGAGATCAATCCCTAATCTTTTAGATAAAATAAAGGCTGCCTTTGTTGTATTTACCCCTTCAGCAACCATAGTCATTGTTGCTAATGCCTCATTAAAGGACATGCCTTTACCTATTAATTCACCTAAACTTCGATTGCGACTATGTTTGCTGGTGCAGGTAACCACCAGATCTCCAATACCTGAGAGCCCAAAAAAAGTTTCTAATTTACCTCCCATGGCTACCCCAAGTCTGGAGATTTCTGCAAGACCACGGGTAATAAGTGCGGCATTAGTATTGTCTCCAAAACCAAGACCACACAAAATACCAGATGCCAAGGCAATAACATTTTTAAGAGATCCACCTAATTCTACCCCCTTAATGTCAAGATTTGTATATACCCTGAAACAGGGAGTGCTGAATAATTCCTGAATAAATCTTGCTGTTTTCTCTTCCTTAGCAGCTGCTACTACTGTTGTTGGAACCTGCCGACTTACCTCTTCAGCATGAGAAGGACCTGACAATACCCCAATATTTTCAATCATCTCTATTGAAAGTTCTGATTCAATTATTTGTGAAACAGTACTCATGGTATCCTGTTCAAGCCCTTTGGCAGCTGAAACAATAACCGTACCTTTTTTTATCAAAGATGAACATCTTCGCATAACAGATCTGACAGCATGAGATGGGACAACAACAACTATACATTCTGTCCCCTGTAGGCATTCTTCCAGATTATTTGTAATCATAACCTTTTCTGGGATTCCTACACCTGGCAGAAATTTAATATTTTCCCGATGTTCATTGAGCATATCTACATGCTCTTTATAATGCTCCCATAAAGAAACATCATATCCCTTTTTTGCCAACAATATAGCTATCGTAGTTCCCCATGAGCCTGCACCCAATACTGTTATTTTCATTATACAGATATGATATCATATCAAGTCAAAGAATGTCAAGCATTTTTTTAGGTTTTATGAAGGAATTTCTTTATTATTTCTTGATATTCACTACTGCCAGAGGTGCTACCTCCTTTTGGGATTAAATTTATCTGCCGTTGATTTCCCTTGTCCCATTGAATCTCTATCCTGAGGTGATTGGGAGGGAGGATGTCTTCCATCCTTTCAGCCCATTCTATAATACATACGCCATTTCCAAACAGATATTCATCTATATCAAGAAAACCTGATTGACTGAAATTGTCAAGTCGATAGAGATCGAAATGGTACAATGGCAGCCGTCCATCGAGATATTCCTTAACAATCAAGAAGGTAGGACTGGTAATATCCTCCTCTATTCCAAGACCATGGGCTATTCCTTTGGTTAGAACAGTCTTGCCTGCCCCAAGCCCGCCAATTAAGGCAATAATGCATCCCTCAGGGAGTACATGTCCGAGTCGTTCTCCTATATGCATCGTTTGAACAGGATTGTGTGTGGTTATGGTTAACATTTAAATTTAGGCTGTAGGTTATTAGACTATTAGGCTGTAGGAGGAAATAATGCGACCATACGAAACTTAGACGGTTCTTGGTGTCTTGTCCGTTCACTAAAAACCTACAGCCTACAGCCTAATAGCCTACTGTCTCGTCAACTCTTAATTGTCGGTAGGCAGTAATTCTCATTATGAACCGCAGAGACGCAGAGTCGCAGAGAATTTTATATGCTTCACTCAGCGTTTCTTCTCTGCGACTCTGCGTCTCTGCGGTGGAAAAATAT
>JAZDHC010000165.1:0-12212 GCA_043806395.1 Candidatus Desantisiibacteriota bacterium
CACTTTCATCGTTTTTCATATGATTCCTTTCGGGCAAGGGGACATCATCTACAGAATACAACCCCCTAACCCCCTTTTCTAAGGGGGAATATTGCACTCTTAACTAACCGCAAGCTTTCAAACAAAGGTGAACCGTCCCCAGTTATTGTTATTCTGAGCACTTCTGTCCCTCCTGTCTTCTGAATACATGTCCAATAGTTGGACACCTTTTTTGGACAGTTCTGTCCAAAAAGCATACATACCTGCGAATATAATCCCCCCTTTTTTATTTACTAACCATTTTTTGCATTTAGGGTTACAAATACAAACGACTAATCTGGCATGAAATTTGCATATATTACCATGCGTGAAAGATGAATGTGGTAGGGCAGAATCTGCTTTTATACTCAGCGAGGTCATAAATTGTGATTTTTCGGTGAGGATTAATCAATGAGAGCAAGGCGTGAAGATGGACCGTAGGGGTAGACCTGTGTGTCTACCCGAATAACTGGGCGAACACATAGGTTCGCCCCTGCGAACCTGAACAACGCAGCTATCGTTGATTAAGACCAGCGAAAAACACGATTTATGACATTGCTGAGTATATATTCATAATTCTTAATTTCCCCCCGAGGTAATTAATGATACATAAAAAACTCATCTTAATCAAAATCATTCTGCTACCCTTCCTTATACTTGCCCCTTCCCTGCTTCATGCAGAAAAATCTTATATGTATTCATCAATTCCCTCTTTCTCGTCCACAAGGGTTCCGCCTGATGAGGTCAAGGGAATTCATATTACCTCATTTGTAGCCTCTAACCTTGAGTTATTTAAGCAATCTTTAGCCTTAGCCGATCGGACGGAATTGAATGCTATGGTTATAGATATTAAAGAAACAGATGGGGCTATTGCTTATAGGACTGCTGTTCCGCTGGCTAAGGAAATAGGGGCAATAAAACCCATGATGGATATTGAGAAAATTGTTAATTTATGCGATCAGCACCAGTTGTACAAGATAGCCAGAATTTGTGTTTTTAAGGATAATCTATTGGCACAGGCAAGACCTGATCTGGCTATTTGTGAAAAAAATGGTCAAATATGGTATGATTTTAAGGGGGCTTGTTGGACAAATCCTTATTCCCACGCCGTTTGGGAGTATAATCTTGGTCTGGCAAAAGAGCTTATTGCCTATGGCTTTAACGAGATTCAGTTTGATTATGTCCGATTTCCTACCGATGGTCGAATTAGCAATTGTTGGTATGGAATGGATCATAATAACAAAACAGCCATTGCTGCTACTGCTGATTTTGTCAAATTTTGCAAGCAAGGAATAGGGGCAAAGGGTTATATCTCTGTTGATGTCTTTGGGTTAAGCATAGACAGGGATCTGGGGATTGGTCAGGATTTTTTAGAAATTGCCAGATATGCTGACTTTATTTCACCCATGGTTTATCCCTCTCATTATTATCGTGGTGAATATGGACTCATCAACCCGGATGCCATGCCCTATGATGTAATAAATATCAGCACTAAGAATGCCCTTCGCAAACTCGAAGGAACGGGTTGTAAGCTTAGAAGCTGGCTGCAGGATTTTAGCTTGAAGCAAAAATATGGTGCTGTAGAGGTGCAGCTTCAGATTAAGGCTTTGCTTCAACGGGGATGTAATAGTTGGCTGCTCTGGAATCCTTGTTGTAGATATACAGAGGAGGCATTAATGCCTGATGAGGGAACAGATAAAAATGATAGCTTTTATACCCCATCCACACCAGAGGAAGAATTGATCAGGAATGATTCCTTAAGGATAGCTGGTTTGTCCACGGTTTCATCTGTGCTGACAGAGAGATGTTCAAGGGAGTTGATTGATGATTGCCATTATTGATTATGGGGTAGGAAACCTTCGTTCTGTCCAGAAGGGCTTTGAAATGGTAGGGTCTGAAGCCATAATTACCAGCAATCCAGAGATTATCAATACAGCATCATCCGTGGTTTTGCCAGGGGTTGGTGCCTTTAGCGATGCCATGGATAATCTTAAAAATCTTGGACTTATTGAGGTTATCCATTCAAGTGTCTCCTCTGGCAAACCATTTTTGGGAATATGCCTTGGTTTGCAATTGCTTTTTACTGAAAGTGAAGAATTCGGGCATTGCCACGGTCTTGATATTATCAAGGGAAGGGTGGTAAGGTTTCAAGATCCTACCTTAAAAGTTCCTCATATGGGCTGGAATCAGTTAAATATAAAGAAAAAATCACTGCCAGAGGTGCTACCTCCTATATTGCAGGATATACCGGATAAAACCTTTGCCTATTTTGTCCATTCCTATTTTGTCGTGCCTGAGGATACAGGGGTTATTGCTACAACAACGGATTATGGCGTGGAATTTGTCTCATCTATCTGGCAGGATAACCTTTATGCTGTGCAATTCCATCCGGAAAAGAGTCAATCTCAGGGACTGGCAATGTTGAAGGCATTTGCCTCATTAAGCATCTCCACCAGCCGTACTAATGGCAAGCCAACCACATTATAAAAACACCCATGAATGCCCTTGATAAATCTGGCACCAATACCCTGAATACACACTGCCCCAGCCTTACCAATGGGTTCACCTGTTGCCAGATAACTCATTATTTCATCCTCGCTCAAGGATTTCATCATCACCTCTGTAGAGACAACATCAAGCAGCGTCTTGTGTGGGGTCACTACTGCCACACCAGTAAGTACGCGATGGGTTGTACCACTCAAAAGCCGAAGCATCTGGCCAGCCTCTTCCAAGTTATGAGGCTTGCCCAGTATCCTGTCCTGATAAACAACAATGGTGTCTGCCCCAATAATAACCTCAAATCCTGGATTCTCCTTTGCCACCCAAAGTGCCTTTTTCAAGGCAATCTCCTTTACCTGTTCCTCTGGTGGCAGTTCATCAGACATGCTTTCATCAACCATGCCAGGAATAACCGTGAATTCAAGCCCTATTTGTTCAAGCAATCTTTTTCTCTGTGGTGAGGCAGAGGCAAGGATAATGGACATAATTTTAGTACCTACCTTTTATCGGAAAATGCGTGAGGAAAAGGCACAGAGAAAGAAAAAGAATCACAGACTCGGACTAAGATTATCCGCAGATTACGCAGATTACGCAGATTAAGATTTTTTGTCCCCCTTTGAAGGGGGTTAGGAGGGATGTCCTCCTATTAGAACATCTGTGTAATCTGCGTAATCTGCGGATTAATTCTTCTCTGTATTCTCTGCAGTGAACTTCCGCAACACTTCATACCTCGTATCCCTCTGAGCCGGTATCTTCCCTGCCCCCTTGATAATCTCTATCATCAATGCAATCGTTGTTTGATAAGACACACCTGTAGCGTGCAATACCTTCTCTTCCATGAGTATACCGCCAAGGTCGTTTGCCCCGAAGGCAAGCCCAATCTGTGCTAATTTATGCCCCTCGGTCACCCAGCCGGTGTGGATATTGGGGATATTATCCAGCATAATGCGAGAGATGGCAAGTGTTTTGAGGTAATCTATCCCACCTGCAGGTTGAATATCCGAAAAGTCTGTATTAGCTGGTGAAAATGTCCAGGGGATGAATGCCTTGAACCCGCCAGTTTTGTCCTGAAGATCCCGAATCCGAAGCATATGTTCAATCCTTTCTGCCTTTGTCTCCATCATCCCAAAGGTCATGGTTGCAGTTGTGTGCATACCAATGGAGTGAGCTGTTTCCATTATCTCCAGCCATTGAGCTGTATTAATCTTATGCGGGCTGACTATTTTTCTTACCCTGTCAACCAAGATTTCTGCCGCACCAGGCAGTGAATCAAGCCCGGCATCCTTTAGCCTGAGTAAAACATCCCTGATGGATAGCCTTGAGGTCTTTGATAAGCAATAAATCTCTGTCGGAGAAAGGGAATGCAGCCAAACGGCAAACCTTTTTTTAATCTCACTCAACAAATTACAGTAATAATCAAGAGATAATTCAGGATTAATTCCGCCCTGCAACAATACCTGTGTCCCCCCTATCTGTAACAACTCCTCTATCTTGTGAAATATTTCTTCCTCTGGCAGCAGATACGCATCCTTTGATTCTGGTTTCACTGAAAAGGCACAGAACCTGCACCCCAGAACACAAACATTGGTAAAGGTAATATTGCGATCAATGATAAAAGTAGCCATATTCTTTGGATGATATTTTTTCATCCTCTGGTTTGCAATCCTGCCCAGATCAAGTAAATCTTCCTCAAAGAGGCTGATACCTTCCTCAAGACTTAATCTTTTGCCTGAATATGCGTTGTCAAGAATATTATTCATGTGTTGTTCTCCCTCCATTCCTCAAAATCCCACCAGATACAATATCAATCCACAACTCAATCCAATAACAAGGTTTATCATCTTTATCAATGCAGCATCCTTCGGTGCATAAGATAACAGGGGAAGCATGCCATGTCCATCCTGAACAATGGCACTTGTCAGGAGGACAGAAAAGGGGATGATCCCCTGGCTAAACATTACCACAAAGATAAGGTGTGGACCTGATTCAGGGATTATGCCCACTAAGGCAGCAATAAGGAATATCCAGACCATATGTGTCTGTGCAAATGATTCTAAATTCCAGTGTTTAAGCCCTGTATCTACTACAACTAAGGCAAGAAAACTCCATAAAAATACCCGCCATAAATGCTTTTTGATGATATGATTCCAGATATGTTCCTCAAGATAATGCTCTGAAACAGTTAGTACAATAAATAATGCCAGAAGAATGACTGCAACAATTGCCCCTCTTTCTATAGCACTCTCTTCTGCAGCTACAATCCCACCAATTAACATAAGGAAAAATATCAAGAATATAGATAACAAGAGAAATCTGACAAAGCTAATCTGCTTGAGGTGTTCCCAAGTACCTTTCCAATCAAGCGTCTTGCACCCTTTATTTTCTAAATGTAATTCAGAGAGCTTACATGCAATACAGGGCTTAATCCTTAAGAGTGGTGCTAATTTGTCAATTAACCAGCCAAATACAATGCCTAAGACAAAAAGGATACCAAACAAGATTAATGCTTGTCTGGGAAACATTGCCAGCATAACAAATGCCTCATCCCCGGAGGCAGCAATCATACTTCCTGTCAATGCCCCAAAGCTTAAAAGCCCATGAACATAAAAGGAGACATTCATAAAAGCACCAAGGCACCCTGGTGTGGTGGCAATAGCTGAGGAGATGATATACTGCCGAAGATGACCACCCTTCATCAACAGGCTTAACCTTCCACGGGTTAAAACCTCAATATAATCCACAAGCATCATCATGACTAAAACAAAGATGGTTATTATTAAGGCTTGTTCTAAATTTTCCATGGTTCTCCTGAATAGGGAAAGGCACAAAGTGAGAAATATACTCAGCGAGGGCATAAATTGTGAATTTTCGGTGAGGATTAATCAAGAAGAGCAAGGCGTGAAGGTGGACCGTAGGGGTAGACCTGTGTGTCTACCCAAATAATTGGGCGAACACATAGGTTCGCCCCTACGAACCTGAACAACGCAGCTATCGTTGATTAAGACCAGCGAAAAACACGATTTATGACATTGCTGAGTATATATTCATACTCTGTCCCAATACTTGTTCGGCACGATTCTTGCTTGTGATTTTGGCCAACTGTTGCGTCAATCTTACGATGTCGTAGATAATCTTGCAATGGACACCTCTAAAAACTCACTAAAGCCACGCTGGCGACAACGCTTCGTTGCTCAAAAATGCTCATTTACCACATGCAAACTGCGCTTTTTTTCTTATGCGCCATTGCCATCATCAGTTTGATTGAATTTTTAGAGGTGCCCTTAAGATATCCAGTGATTTCTCAGAGTTGATTTTCAATCGAAACCTTAATTCCACGATTGATTAGGGAGTTACCTTGAACGATTAGTTAGCCTTTTTTTCTGAAAAAACACCGTTCTTTCGCCGCAGCACATGACATGCGAAAGAGGTTTTCTATTAATCAATTATAATTATCGATTCGTCACCAGCAATATTTCTGACTTGCATCCGTAAAGGTTTCTTTTCTGATACAATTTTTGCATTCCAGAATTCTTTAGTCTTTTTACCGTTCAAAATTACATAGCCATTTTTATCAATTCTCAGTTCAAAATCACTTTTCCAGATACCGTCTTTACTTGTGCAATCAAGGCTAATAAGCTCAATCAGTTCAAGTCCATGCTTGCTAATGGAAATCGGTATAAAAGGCTTTTGCTTTTTACCATTTCCGATACCTTCTTCGATTTTTTCACTGTTTTCATCAAACAAATCAAATAAATCCTTTGTTGAGCCGTTCAGGGATTTTTTCTGATTGTAGGCATCAATTTTCTGAATGAGCCTATCGCTGATAAATGATTTTATCTCAATCTCATAACCGTCGTTTGTTTCTTTTATCTCATAGTCAATCTCATCATTGATAATAACTTCATCAAGAATGCTTTTTAAGTCTCGCAGTTCAATCTTGATATTTGTCGCATTATAGTTGTCGATAAACTCTTTCAATTCCTTCTCGTCTTCAATGTCTACGAAATAGACGATAACCTGCTTTATGTCGTCGGGTAAATCGGGCATAGCCTCGTTGATGATGCGGTTCATCAGAGGGATATCCAGTACCTTTGTGCTGTGGTCAAGCAGGTTGGGAATATACACCGGCACAAGTCCAAGTTTACTGTCTTGAATTCCGCCTTCCCAGAAACTATCCAGATCATCCTCATTTTTAAGCCCGGTGATAAGGCTTTTCATTTTATCCATCGTTTGCACCGGATTACGAAAAAGCGAAACGCCGTCCTGAATATCGTAAATGTCAAACTCCGCACCGGCGGCAATTAGACGATCGCGAGTTGTTTGAATGCTGTTAATGCCTACATCACAATGAATGAATTTTCGTTTCAGGTCGTGTGCAACTTTGGCTGTAACACCAGAACCGCCGAAAAAGTCAGCGATAATCATACCCTCATTTGAGGATACATTAATGATTCGATTAAGAAGGGATTCAGGTTTTTGCGTAGCGTAATACATTTTTTCGTAGTCGGTAGGACTTGTAACCGGTGCAATATCCACCCACCAATCATTTATGGGAGTTCCTTCTTCCCTTAATTTTGCGTCTGATCCTTTAACTTGAGTTCTACCACGTTGCTGGGTTTTTTCAGAATAATCCCGGTATTCAGGGATATATAGCCATTCTTCATTTGATTTTGAATACCAATATATTGCATCATGCTTTTTGGGAAATCTATCAACAGGAACCGCTCCACCGCTATAACACCACACAATTTCATTCCTAAAATTATCCTCCCCAAACACCTCATCCATCAGCACCTTAACATAATGTCCTATATGCCAATCCAGATGCACATAAATACTCCCCGTTTCGCTCATCACACTTTTTATCGCAGTCAGATTTTCATACATCCAGTTCAGGTAATCTTCCTTATTCCAAATATCACCATACATCTTTTCTTCAAAAGCGCGGAGTTCTTCCAAGTCCATCTCTTCTTCTGCTTTGGCAACAACTTCTGCGACTTTCGGATTCTTGCGCAAATAGACTTTCTTGGCATAATCCGCACCGCTGGCAAACGGTGGGTCAATATACACAAGGTCAACTTTAATGTTCTTGTCTTTCAGATAAGCACAGGCAGAAATACACTCGCCACGGATAAGCATATTTTCAGGGTTGTTGCCCACACTTTCGATTTTTTCCAATTCATAATAAGGCATCCCTCGCTGAATGCGTTCATAAACTTTATCGTTATCCCGATAGCGTAAAACTCTTCTCGTACGGGTGATGTTATCAAGAATGGCCTGACCCTGAACAGTATTCGGATAGTAGGGGATGTATTTTACCGGCATAATTATTTCTCCTTTTTCTTTTTAAGTAGTTTCTTTTCAGCCATTTCAATTGTTGCCAAAAAATGTTTTTCAACTTCCGTTAATTCGTCCAAGCTTTTTTCTGTATAGGCAGAATACTCGGAATGTGCTTTTTTTTCGGCAAGCTCTGCTGATATCTTCCCGGCATCAACCAGCACATTTTGGTGGGACATTTTAATAAACCCGTTAAGAACCTCAATCCAGTCCGCCATGGTCATTGCTTTTCTTTGCATGGCGTTGACTTCGGCAATATCGAGATAGGCAGAAACAAGACGATTCAACACAGCAAGTTCTTCGGAATCGAGATAATTTTTTGCAATAGTTACTTCCGTTTTATGTGGACGCTGCCCCTTGAAATTAGTCAGCCCCATGAAAGGTTTATCGGAATTTGCCCGTTCAAAAATTACTTCTGCGGCAGTGTGCCCATGTACCGCCCAATGAAGTTTGTTTTGCACTGTCTGGAAAAATCTTTTTGTAGCTTCCGCAGTAGGATTGTAATCTATACTTGTTGCATAAATCTCCAGCACTTTTCGATAAAATACTTTTTCTGATGAACGAATGTCTCTGATCCGCTCAAGCAATTCTTCAAAATACGAACCGCCTCCACTCTGTTTCAGGAGATCATCATTCATGGTGAAACCTTTAATCAAATATTCTTTTAACCGCTCGGTTGCCCAGATGCGAAATTGAGTACCTCTTAATGACTTAACTCTGTAACCAACAGAGATAATCACATCAAGGTTGTAATAGTCAAGCTGACGCTGAACTTCCCGATTGCCTTCCTGTCGAACTGACAAGTATTTCTTGTGAGTTGCTTCCGGAGTTAGCTCCCCTTCTTCATAAATATTTTTTATATGAAGGCTTATGTTTTGCTGGGTGATCTGAAACAGCTCGGCCATAATCTGTTGATTTAGCCACACGGTATTGTCTTCTAATCTTACATTTATTTTAGTTGTTCCGTCTTCCGTGTGATATATGATAATTTCCGAGTTTGTGATGTTTTTATTCATTACGCTTCTCCTTAAAAAATGTGTCTATCTTTGATTTGAACGAAAGCAGGTTGTTGTTCATTGTAACGCTGTCCGGCAGATACAGATAATCAAACCGGCTGTAGCCAAATTTCTCATTGTTTATCTTTAGAAACTCAGATTCCATAAAATTCCGGCGGGCTTTGAACTCCGGTTGATCGGCAAAACCGCTTCCTTTTGTCTCTACGATGAGAATTTTATAGATACCGCTATCTTTGCGATTGATCACCAGAAAATCAGGCGTGTATCTGCCAACCCTACGCCAACGATCATTTTTCTTTTCGTAACACACAATACAAAATTCGGTAATATGCTTTTCTCCATTGTAGTAAATTTCAAGTCCGTTATCTATAAATGACGCGAGGCTCATCACTTCCTGTAAAAATTTCAATTCAAAACGGCTTTGGATAAAATTGTATGGCAAATAATGAAAGGTTTTATCTTTACTGACGACGGCTTTTGAGAATGTCTTGGTTGTCCCCACATCAAGCCCCGCCATAGTAAAAAGATCGGGGTTAGGCTGTGCAGCGATAAATTCTTTAATTTTTCTTTGAGCTTCTTCAACCTCTTTTTGTAAAACTGCAATATCCTTTCCAGTTTTATCAGCTTGTAGAATATCCTTTGTATCACTTACAGAAGGATAGAGTTTATCGTGATCTTCTACAGGAGCAAGTTTTTCTATCACGAGCAGGCTGGCGTTTTTAGGGATAATCTCAGTTTTTACATTGAGTTCACGATGCCTATGAAAAGCAAGCCGAATGCGTGATTTTATTTCATCATGCCTGAACAGGTCATTAAATACTCTATAATCTGCTTTTTTATAAGTAACCGCTGTAAAAATAGTTGAAAGAGGTTTTTCATATTGATACAAACTGTTTGAACTTATACTTCCCATACTTCCACGGGCAATGTCAAAAACCCACTGGTCTAAGTCAGCTCTATCCCCTTCGATTTTATCAAGAATGTCTTTTTTAGTCAGGTCGTTCTTTGAAAGCCCTCGTTCCACAATAACCGCAGCATCAAAGTGGTTTTTAGGATTGATTTGAGAAATCGTCTTTTCCGGTTGTGCTTGCCTGTCAGTAACTATTGTTTCATACTCAATATTGAGCTGATAAAAATCTATATTTGGTAGTTTCAGGTAATCCATACGCGAAAAGCGTTCAATCATTATGGGATCGCTGTCTTTTCCTAAAGATGAAAGTTCCTGAATACTGGTGTGCTGTTCCTCTTTCAGTTGTTTATCCAATGATTTAGCGTTTTCTTCATTTAACCAGATAACGGCTGTTTCGTTTGAGCCCTTGTCAACCTGTCTCAGACAACGGCAGGAGGTCTGTAAAACCATATTTGTCGGGCAATCGCCTTTTTGCGAAAGAATAACTCCGGTAAGGCTTCGGCAGTCCCAGCCCTCTTTACCTATTTGAACGAGCAGGACAATTTTTTTCTTGGAAAGCGGTGTATCAAGAGAATTAAAGTCAGTTTCTGCTTCTTTCGTAGTTTTATATTTTTTGTTACCTTTATGATATCTTAATATCTCTTCTGGCTTTATTTTCATTGTTCCAATGAGATATGGATATATTTCTTCTTCGAGTCTTTCAATATTACCGCAATAGACGGCAAGTTTTGCCATACTTCCATTACTGTAAACAGTATTCTCAAAAGTATTCAAAAAATCTTTTACCCCTTTCTCTATTATTTGGATTGAGGTAAGCCCAGAAGTCTGCTCTACTCGTGGTTTCTTTAAGAATTTTTTTACTGCAGTTGTTAAAGGATAGTAAAAAACGGTATTTGTAATTTGCGTGAATTTAAGTTGTATCTCGTCGGATATTTTTATCGTCTCAGCAGTGCCAAGATAAGGAGTACCTGAAAAACCAAGCACAGAATTTATTAAACCGTTTGCATTCCATTTGTTTACCACCTGCCGTAGTTTAATATCATCGGTTGCCGCATGATGGACTTCGTCAATATGTATTTGCAAATTTGGAATTTTACTAATGATGTTTCTGAGTTCATTGGCAAATCGGTCTTTCTCGTCTTCGGTATGCTCAAATACTAACCCATTTTGATCAAGGTCTAACCTGTCCAGAATAACTTTCTCAGCATTCACCACCATGACAAGCCCCATCAATGTATCAAAGGGTTGATAACCGGATATTTTTTGAGCATTCGGGTTTCGTGCTTTGTTGCTTTTCTTTGCTGATTTCGGCTGATCTAAAACCTCGAATTTAATCATCCGCTTGATATTACTTGCCGCAGGTTCAGGTAGAATCCAGGACGGATCAAATCGTTCAATAGTCTTAAGGCTTGGAATAATTGAACTTTTCAAACCAGAAGGCGCAAGAATAAGAAAGTTATGAGCAAACACAGGATTATCTGGCTCATTTGAGGCAAAGTAAAGATCAAGATAAATGAATGCAGCCATGAGAAAGGTTTTACCCGCCCCCATTGGAAGGCTGAATAGAAAATCGGGATATTCAACACCGTAAAAAAGGCTTTTACTGATAGTTAAATAATCCACTTCATTTGGATGTGCGACAAGGTATTTTTCCAAATCAGGAAATAGCGTTATTTGATTTTTTTTTCCATTTCCATTGAGAGGGGTTCGGGACAGTTCAAATAATGCTCTGGCGGCGATATTGGATTCAAAAACATTTCTTGCAGATTGATTGATATTGAGGGATGATAAGTTTTCATTCCGACAGAAGAATCCTTCTGAAAAGAGTTGATGGAGGGGTTTGTTTCCACCTTCGATTTTCAGAAATAAGTACACAAGTAATGCCTGAATTTGTGCTTCGCGTAAATTGCCGTTCCGATTTATATGTTCGAAAAGTGGTTTAACGGTACAAGTGTCCGAGATAATCCACTCTTGAGCTTTTCTAAATATCAAATTATTGAGCATTCATTATTCCTCTCATAAAGATTCTGTATATTTAACAAGTACCTGTCAATCTTTTATTTTGCAACCGGCACGGATGCCGTGATTCAGGTGTCCTTATTTATGACTCCGTTGATTTAGTCAATTTTCAAGAGATTGGCATACCAAATATAGTATCCCGAATAGAGCGAGCAACTATATATTGTGTGCCAAAAATGCCAAAAGGCATTAAATCAACAGAGTCATTAATGTTACAAAAATGTTACAAATGTTTATGGTCGGGTGCTTATAAGACCTATATTATTGTAGGAGAAAATATGGAAAAAGATATAAACGAATTGGTCGAAAAGTTAAAATCCTTTCAACAACAATCTGTTATCTATGCTGAGGAATTAAAAATGGCACATGCATGTGAAGAGGAAAAATATCGAAAATTAGAAGACACTCATAAT
>JAZDHC010000166.1:0-15510 GCA_043806395.1 Candidatus Desantisiibacteriota bacterium
ACTTTCATCGTTTTTCATATGATTCCTTTCGGGCAAGGGGACATCATCTACAGAATACAACCCCCTAACCCCCTTTTCTAAGGGGGAATATTGCACTCTCAACTAACCGCAAGCTTTCAAACAAAGGTGAACCGTCCCGAATTTCTTTTTCTTGATTCGTGATAATTCGTGTTATTCGTGGGGGGTATCTTTATTCCACTTTACACCCCATTTTGTCTCGGGCATAGCCTCTACCAACTCCCGAATGGTTTTCCCTGAAACTGGATGTATTACCTCTGGTGCAATCTCGCTTAATGGTATCAAAACAAATGCTCTGGTTTGCATCTGGGGGTGTGGCACCTGCAGGTTTGATTGTGAAATGCAGGCATCATCATAGAGTAAAATATCCAGATCAATATTCCTTGGTCCCCAATGAACTGTTTTTTTCCTGCCCATCTCGCACTCTACCCTCTGGAGAAATGCCAGTAGATCCTCGCAAGAAAGGGTCGTGTCTATTTTTGCCACACCATTAATAAATTCAGGCTGGTCTATATTTCCAACAGGTTCTGTTTCATAATATGAGGAGACCTGCATTTGCTGTACACAAGGATTGGCACGGATAATTTCCAATGCTATATCAATATACCCCACCCTATCGCCAATATTTGAGCCAAAAGAAATATACGCTACAGCCATTGATTATACAGCCCTCTCCCTGCTTATCTGCACCCCAGCATACTCAACAATACCACCGATAGGAACATGCGGTTTTTTTACACATACGACCACCTTATTTACCATATCAAACCCTTTCAGGATAGACTCAGCTATGTCAGAGGCCAGAGCCTCAATTAAGGCATATTTTTTTTGTTGCCCCTTTTCTTTTATCAGATTATAAATCTCACAATAATTAACAGTATCACACAGTTGATCGCTTTTGCCTGCCTTATTCAGCAACAATTCCATCTCAATATCTATAATAAACCTTTGACCCAGCTCCTGTTCAGCCTGACTTACACCGTGAAAACCATAAATATCAATGCCTTTAATGATTATTTTATCCAAAGTATTATCCTGAATTATATTATAAGTGTTCAGAGATGCACGAGCTGAATACTTATAGTTTATTATAGCAAATGACCTAACTAAAGTCAAGGAAAATATTTGGCAATCCTATGGAATATTGTAGTGCTTTTTGCATTGGATTTTCAGGAGATTTTGGAATTATAGCTTGACATTTATAAGAAAAGGTGTTATATTTGTAGCTATTCTGTATTAATCTTTTCAAGTGAGGGAAAAATGTTAGAAAATCTTCTTCAAGTTTTTACCAGAATAAGTGCGATAGAGGAAAAGTTTGGACAGGTTTCTGGAAATAAGATGGAAGCCGTTCCTTCTTTTAAGGAAACACTTAAAGAGGTAAAAGGGGAAAAGACAGATAAAGGGTATCCCTATCAATATGCTGAATTGATAAATAATGCAAGTCAAAAGTATGGAATAGATGCAAAACTGATTGAATCAGTTATCAGGGCAGAATCTGATTTTAACCCTCAAGCTATTTCTTCTAAAGGGGCAAGTGGCTTGATGCAATTAATGCCTCAGACTGCAAGGTCGTTGGGGGTAAAAAATATATTTGCTCCAGAGGAAAATATAGATGGTGGTGTAAAATATCTCAAGGATATGTTAGATAAATTTAATCAAGATGTACCGCTTGCCCTTGCTGCTTATAATGCAGGACCAGAAACTGTGAAAAAAGCAGGGGGTATTCCATCCATTGTAGAGACGCAAAATTATGTAGCTAAGGTATTGCGATATCTCCAAGGGTCGTAAAGTAGCGGAAGGCTTTAGCCTTCCAGATAAATGGAAGGCTAAGGGCTTGAGAAAAAATAAGTTGTACACCAAGAGTCATTGAGACGCTTGGCTGGCAAGGCGTGAGAAGCGAGCATACTACTGTATGTAAGCGACGAACAACGAAGCCAGTCAAGATGTATCGGTGACACGACTGTACAAGTTATTTTTTCTCAAGCCCTAAAGCCTTCCGCTACTCTGAGTTGCCCATTGCAATGTATTTTTGGTAATAATCAGGAGGAATTGAGATGGCAGATGAGATCAAAAAAACAGGCACAGGTATTGGACAGGTTTTCATTGTACTTTTTCTAATAGCAGTGATTATTGGTTTGCTGATTGTTTCTTTTTTTCTGATGGATAAATTTGGAATTTATGACAAGAAAAAGCTTCCTGTGATAGGTTCAATGTTTGCCACCAATCAGCCAGTGACAGAGGATGTTGAGGAGCAAGAAAAGGTTGATTGGAAAGAGACTATTGACTTAAAAATGGAAACCCTGAAAAATAGCAGGGTAGAACAAGAAAAAAAATTGAAAAAATGGGAGCAAGAGCTTAAGGAAAAGGAAACGGAACTCAAAAAGAAGGAGAAAGAAATTTCTCAACTGGAAACAGAGGTTTATCAAGAAAAGGTTGCCTGGGAAAAAGAGAAACTTGAAAAAAAGACCGAAGGGGATAAATGGCAGGAACAAGCTACCCTCTTTGAAAAAATGAGTCCAAAAAAGGTTATAGAGATATTTCAAAATATGGATGATAAGCAGATTGTAGAGATCCTCAAAAGAATGAATAGCTCCATAAAGTCGGCAATATTAGCCAAAATGGAACCCAAGAGGGCAGCGGAGATATCGCGGAAGATGATGAGGTAAGGAGAAACCCCCATGTTAGACATAAAACTTATTCGTGAAAACCCAGAAATAATCAGGCAAAGACTTCAATCTCGTGGCAAGGGCGTAGAAGACTTGCTGGATAAATTATTAAAGGCAGATGGGGAGAGGAGAAAAATTCTTGTTGAAGCAGACCAGCTAAAGTGCCTTCGGAATGCTGCATCTGAAGAGATTGGTCGGCGAAAAAAACATGGTGTTTCAGCGGATGATTTACTGGAAGAGATGAAGAAGACTTCAGAAAGAATAAAAGGTATGGATGAAGAATTAAGAAAGATTGAGGATACTGTGAAAACGGCAATACTTCTTATTCCAAACCTTCCCCATGAGAGTGTGCCCATGGGAAAGGATGAGCAAGATAATGTTGAGATAAAAAAGTGGGGCAATCCCCGCGAGATGGCGTTTGAGCCAAAGCCACACTGGGATGTTGGCGAGGCACTTAATATTCTGGACTTTGAACGGGCAGCAAAGATAACAGGGGCACGGTTTTGCCTTTATAAAGGGGCAGGAGCCAGATTGGAAAGGGCATTGATCAATTTTATGTTGGATCTTCACACCAAAAAGCATGGCTATCAGGAGATTTTGCCTCCATTTATGGTAAATTCTGCCAGCATGACTGGTACCGGACAGCTTCCCAAGTTTGAAGAGGATTTGTTTAAGTGCAGCGGGACAGATTATTACCTTATTCCAACGGCTGAGGTTCCGGTAACAAATATTCATCGGGATGAGATCCTTGACGGAAAGGACTTGCCAATTTATTACACAGCCTACACCCCATGTTTTCGGGCAGAGGCAGGCTCTTATGGCAAGGATACTCGTGGACTTATCAGGCAGCATCAGTTTAATAAGGTAGAACTTGTTAAATTTGTCAAGCCTGAAGATTCTTATGATGAGTTGGAAAGACTGCTTGGGAATGCAGAAGAGATATTGCAGCAGTTAGAGATTCCATATCGGGTAATTGTCCTTTGCAAAGGGGATACGGGATTTTCTGCGGCAAAAACCTATGACATTGAGGTCTGGTTGCCTGGACTTGGATGTTATAAAGAAATATCTTCGTGTAGTAATTTTGAGGATTTTCAGGCAAGGCGAGCAAATATAAGGTTTCGGGAAACAGCAGAAGCGAAACCTGCCTTTGTTCACACCTTAAATGGTTCAGGACTGGCTGTGGGCAGAACCTTAGTTGCTGTTCTGGAAAATTATCAGCAGGCAGATGGAAGTGTAGCTGTTCCAAGGGTGCTTCAGAATTATATGGATGGACTTGAATTCATATCGTAGGGGCAACCGCAAGGGTTGCCCTCCAAAAAATTCCTGCCAGATTTTCGTTGACTTTTTTCCCGTAGTATGGTATATTTAATAAAAATACCATGATCATAAAAATTAATCCTGAATGTCCAGAAATTGAATTGATAAAAAAAGCTGCATTATCCCTTAAAGAGGGGAATCCGATTATTTTCCCTACGGATACAGTTTATGGGCTGGGGGCAAATGGGCTTGACCCAAAGGCAATAAGGAAGTTGTTTGAGATTAAAAAAAGGGAGAAGACAAAACCCTTTGCCTTGCTTATTGGTGAAAGGGATGCTGTTTATAAATACTGCAAGAATATTCCCCCTTTATTTTTTACGCTTACGAAACGGTTTTGGCCAGGGGCACTTACTGTGGTGTTGGATGCACAGGATGTTATACCCAAGGAAGTAATGGGGACAGGTTCTGGTGTGGCATTGAGGATGCCTGATTCTAAGGTGGCTCTGGCATTATTAAAAGAGGCTGGCGTACCAATTGTTGCCTCCTCAGCCAATTTTTCAGGGGGGATTGATCCAGCAAGTGTAGATGAGATCAGTGATATGCTAATGGATATGGTGATGTTTGTAATTGATGGTGGAAGGTGCCCGGGGGTGCCATCCACGGTTGTTGATTTGCGGGGTGGTGTCCTTAAAATACTCAGGGAAGGGGCAATTTCGGCAGGGGAAATAAATAGCCACTTAATACAAAAAGATACAAGTCAAAATGACAAAAATTGACAAACTAAAAGAAGAGATCGGCTGGTTAAAGATTATATTTGGCATTTTGATTGCCACTGACATTTCAATAGTTGCTTGGATAGTTCAAAATTATGAAAAAGTTAATCAATTTCTTCTTACAATTTGTATCGTAACGATACTTCTGATTACAATTGCAACTATTTGGATGAATAGGGTTGCATATCGAAAAATTGATAAATTGGAGGAATTGTGATGGAATGGTTTGCAATTATTGCTTTTGTAGTGTTTATTGTTGGCATAGGCATAGTAACGAGTGATGCCATAAAACATGCAAACAAACATTAATACTTAAACTAATCGTTGATAATCAAACATGTTATGCAGGAGGTTTTTAACATGAATAATCGCATAAAAATTGCTTTGACAGTACTTGGGGTAATTATGATTGTCTTTATCATGATCTTTTTAGAGACAAGTCATCGGGCAAGGGAAAGCTATAAAGAGGCAGAGACAGCATACCAACAGAGTGATTATGATATGGCTATTGTCTGGTATGGTACGGTTATCAGATTTTATACCCCTGGTTCAATGTTGGTAGCAAAGGCAAAGGATAAGCTGTTTGAGATTGGTGAGCTGTTGGAAAAGAAGGGTGATTATAAAAAGGCATCTGAGGCATACGGTGAGGTTGTTCATGGTATTTATGCTGTTCGATCCTTTTACACGCCTCATAAGGATTGGCAGAATGAGGCTATGAAAAGGGTGAAGGGATGTAAGGGAAAAATTATGCCTTGAAGCTTGGAATACAGCAGGAGAATTGATTTGGATTGGTTAGGCAAAGAGTTACAACTTAATATATCTCAGAAATTTATGGATATGGGGAATCTGGCAATAGCAGCGTTAACATTTGGATCGGTGTTAGCTGAAAAACCTATGCAATGGTGGGTATTTACAAGTGGGATAATTCTTTGGTTTTTATTCTATGTTTTAGGAGTTATGATTGGTAAGGGTGGTGATAATTGATGGAACAGGCAATAATTATGTTATTTGGTGTTGCCCTGATTGCTGGTATTTTTACTTTATTTGTTAGATTGCAATCGCACAAACGACATTCTTCTTAGAACAAGTAAAAAACAGGAAAGACCAAAATGGTAACTTATGAGTCTTATATTCAAAAGGCAATAGAAATAAAAGAAAATCAGCAGCGATTACTTGAAGTAAGGTATACTGATGCATGGGAGACAGCCAGAAAAGCAGCGTTTATTTTGAAAAATGAATATTCTGCTAATGAAGTTATACTTTTTGGTTCACTTTTGCATAAACAATTCTTTTCCTTGGCTTCAGATATAGATGTTGCTGTAAGTGGTCTTCCTTCGGACAAGTTTTTTCAGGCTCTGTATAAGGTTGGATTCTTGAGTGATATAAAAATAGAAATGGTGGATATAGAGGAATGCAGGGATTATATTAAAGAGATAATAAAAAAAGAAGGAATTAAATTGTGAGTGTTAAATCGTTAATTATTGTTGAAAAAATAAAAAATGAGATTGAAAATATAGAAAAGATTGTAAGCAAGGTAGAAAAAGGATTCAAATATGCGAAAGAAAACATAAAAGATGCTGATTTCTATCTTGACTCAGTAGCATTCAATCTTCATGGTTTTTATTCTGGCATAGAAGAGATATTTGAGATTATAGCCAGTGGTATAGATGGTGAATTGCCTTCTGGAAACAGGTGGCATAAAGATTTATTGGACCAGATGTCAATTGAGATTACAAAAATAAGACCAGTTGTTATCTCAAGTAATACAAAAAAACTGTTAATTGAATTTCTTGCTTTTCGTCATCTCATAAGAGATATATATACCTTTGAGATTAAGCCAGAAAAACTGGGAAAATTAGTTGAAATGCTTCCACAAGCTTTTGAAAATTTTAAGAAGGATGTAAATGAATTTCTAATATTTTTAGAAAAAATAGCTATGGTTTGAGAGAAAATAAGTTGTACACCAAGAGTCACTCAAAGACGCGCTTGGCTGGCAAGGCGCGAGAAGCGAGCATACTACTGTATGATCGCTTCGAACAACGAAGCCAGTCAAGATGTATTGGTGACACGACTGTACAAGTTATTTTTTCTCAAGCCCTATGGTTTGAGATACGAGGAGAATAAGAATTAAAAGTTATTTTCAGGAGGTTGTTTGTATGAATATAAGAAGAATAGGAATCTTAGGATTGATGGCAATGATGGGTGTTTTTTGGGGATATAGTTGTGTTGATGCAGCTATAACAGGTGTCACAGATAATACCTCAGGTTTAACCAAATATCTGAAACAAGAGATAGAATTCCAGATAAACACTAATAGCCCTGCTACAATTACAAGTATTGTGCTTACATCGTCTGAGATAAAAAGTGCTAAAGAGATTCTCACTGGGCAGCCATCATTCAGGTTAAATGATTTGTATTGGAATCAATATGAGATAGGGAGTAGTTATGTTGAAGGGAAGATAGAGATATTTGTAGTCAACAAGGCTACTGATAATGGTACATGGAGTACATTTTTAATTAATGATTATGCCACTCCGCAAGACTTATTTAATGCAATTAATACTATTAGCTTTGAAAATAGTACTCTTGGAAGCGTTACCTATGAGCAGGCAACAGATAAAATTGTATTCAAGTCTGTTGCTGGATATGAAATAGGATTAAGAGAGTATTGTGATGTTGCAAATAAGCTACCACTTTTTACCCAACTAAAACTTCCGACAATAGTTATGGATCTAATAGCTTATACACTTACAGAGTATAAGGGTATCTATACAGTGCCTGTAACTAATGCTATGGGGACATGGACAGTCTATGGAGAGGCAAAGAGTGGTACCGTTACTACTCGTATGAAAATGGCTCAAACGATTGCAATGGATGGAAGTCAGTGTGTCCCTGTTACCAAAACAAGGATTGTTGGACTAATGGTTGAACCATCTCCATCAAGCAATTTTTTTAATTCTTCACTCAAACGGATGCATGTTCAGATGGCGGTTGCCACCCTGAATGAGGAATTAGGAGAAGATGATTTTACTATTGCCTCTGGTGTCGGTTCATGCACACTTTCTGCTTCAAAGATAAAAACAGGTGATCAAGTGATTATCTGGAATGATTGTCTTCGAGATGAAAACAATAAAATAATTTTTGATCATGGATATGTTTGGACAAAGAAAGCTGTCTCTCCAGGAACCATTACCTTTTCAGATGCAGACCTTTACTTTGGTTCTGCCACAGGCACCTATTCTACTGCTGTTTTGAAGATAAGAAACTTTCATGTAGCTATAGGGACATTTACTACAGAAGGATTAGCCTCTTTTGATCTTGGCATAATTAAAAAGAATATTCCCCTTCATGATGATGGTGATACGGTTACACATTGGGATACCAAACTAAGGGATGGTATATTCTCTAATACCTATCTTGTTCCAGAAGAGATAGATGTTCGCGGCGTTCCAATAGTTGGGCATTTTAGAGATGGAAGGGGTTACAAGGTATCAAATGATGGGTATCCATTTAATGATGAGGATGTATCACCCTTTGTTTCTGTAGAAAAAAATAATACGGATACTTCAAATGATATAAAGATAAATATTAATACTATTCCACTTAAAATCAGGATTCTCATGGCAGAAAATGCTACATTTAATCCCCTGGAGGGAAAAGATTGTTATATAAAGTATAATCTGGAGGGTGCAGCCGCAGATGTCAGGATTATTATCAAAACAGGTAATGGGGTAACTATCAGGGATCTTGGAAGCTATCAGGCAATGCCAGGAGATAATGTTGCTTCATGGGATGGAAAGGATTTTCAGGGGAATCTGACTAAAGATGGAAAGTATTATTATCATATTAGTGCCACTGATGAGGCAGGAAATAAATCTGAGGATAAGGGGTTGATTGTTATTACCTATGTTCAGATGGTAGTAGATGAATTGGTGGTTACTGTCCCTAAGGCAGTGCCAGGCAAGGGAATTAAGTACATATCTATTCAGGCTAAGGTCTCTTTGGATGGAACACCTGAGCAATTAAAATTGCTCAATTTTGATACAGGAAATTCAAGTAGTGTATATAGTCGACCACATGCCTTGTTTGATATTGCTATCTATGACCGATATAATAACGAGATTCAAAAAATAGGTCCTGATCTGGTTGATTTTACCGGAGAATCCTCTGACAGTGATCCATTTCCTAATGGAAAACCAAACTATTTAGTATTACCAACTGATGAAAAAGATTGGTTAAGGAATAGTGGGACAGACACTCTTTCAGATATGGGTGATGGAAATAATGGTAATGACTGGGAAATCATGGTTCCATTTGATAAATTAGATATTACAGATATAAATGAACGACACTATGAAGCAGAATTTGCAGTTACCATACAATATCCTTTGGATAGCCCGCTTAAGGAGGGGAGCTTTTATGTAAGGGGGCTTGTCAACTTAGTTAGTGCTGATTGGAAGTTTATAGACTATGATGATGCTACTGGCAACGAAATGTGGCATTGTGCTCCTGTCTATAATCATTATGGTGTTCATTCCAATTCTAAGGAAAAGGGATTTGAGGTGAGAGAGATAAAATTGCCGGTGAATATGGATAATACGCCACCTGTTGCCTATGAATCATATCCATCTGGTGGTGTTGAGGTGTCTCCCTTTGAGATAAAGAGTGGAAGTATGGACAATGGGATATGGGTCAGGGTAGAGGATGATGGTAATGGAAGTGGTGTTGATTTCCGCTCTGAATCATCATATCTTAAATTGATTGATTCAAATAGGATGGAGATAGCTGGAAAAGCTACTAGTGATGGGACAGGCAAACTTTATTTTATTATTGATAAGAATCTCTATCCTAATGGATTAGAACAGCCTGGGGCATATACGATAGAGGTTGTTGTTAGGGATATGGCTAATAATGTCAGTAAGAGTTCCCGAGGATTTACTGTATCGGATCGCCTGTCGCCGGACATAGTCTCAGTATCTCCCCAAAAAGACTCTATATATTATGAGGGATTTGGTCTAACGCTGAGTGCTACAATTTCAGAATTGCAAAAGGGTAAATCAGGTATAGATTGGGGAAGTTCCAGGATTACCCTGAGCAAGGATGGAGAGGATAAAGATATACGGGTATATAAAAAAATATCAGATATAGAGAAAGATGTAAATAAAAACTATGGGGTATTAGCCTATGAATTACCGTGGGATTTTCTTAAATATGGTACTTATACTATGAATGTCTTAGCATGGGATATTTCGGGTAATCCGGCATCAAAGGAGATTTCATTTAATGTTATTCGAGGGATTGAGATCTTTTTTAATCACCCTGAACTCGGAAGTGTTTCCACCCTTGCCTTCAAGCCAAATACAGCGATATTTTTTAATGGAAGCTCAACCATAGTAAGTACGCAAACCATCAGCCTTAGTAGGGCAACCATAACAGCTCCTGCCTTGCCTGGATATACATTGTTTGGTGTGCCTGTAAGTGTGTTAATAGGTACAATGAGTGCTTATGGAGCAACCTTTAGTCAAAGCGTCCAGTTAACCATATACTATACAAATACAGAGAAAAACTTGTTGCCTGTTACAAAAAGCGAGGACAATCTTGTCTTGTATGGCTATGGTGGAGGGACATGGAACTTGATTCTCGGGGCTTCGAAAGGAATGTATACTATTAAACCAGGTGAAGTTTTGTATTCTACCTATACACTGGCTTACATCACCCCTCAAAAGTGGACAGTAATGTCTGGAACATCATCAGAATGGGGAAGCTTAAAAAATAAAGATTGGATGGAGCTTGTCGGAACAATTACAACCACCGCAGGGACACCTATCCCGAATGGTTCAATTACCATAGGGATTATAAAGGATTATCCCTCTCCTGCCACAGGATATAAAATATTATCCCCTGTAATAGCTTTTGATTTCAAGGGTGATAAGGTTATTAATTTTAATGCACCTGTTACAATTTGGATACATTATACTAAGCCTCTTCCATCTGATGCAAAGGAAGGAGGGTTAACGGTATTTGGATGTGATAAGGATAACCAATGGGTTAAGATAACAGGGAATTTGAGTACAGATGGTAACTATATCAGCTTTAACACCAATTATACATACAAGTCGTATGCTGTTATGTATACAACTAATGAGGTAGCACAAACAGGAGATGAGACAATTGAGCAAAATGTGTGGTGTTATCCTAATCCAGCTAAGGGAGGGAAGGTAAATTTCCGATATTATCTGCCGGAAAATGATGTGGAGATAACAGTAAAGATTTATACCCTGTTGGGGGATCTTGTTTGGGAAGGCTCGCAAGTAGAGGGATCAGCCGGTATTCATGATAAGGATTTTGTCTGGAACTGTCAAAATTCATCAAGTGAGCCAGTTGCCTCAGGGGTATATATCTATCGCCTGACAATAAAGCCAAAGAGTGGCTCTGCTGCTAAGACGGTGACCAAGAAGCTGATTGTTGTGCAGTAGGAGAAATAAAGATGGCTGAGGTATCAACATAGCGTTGCAGCAGCTTAGGGAATATTGCTTCTGAAAAAATAAAGGAGGATAGCGGATAATGAAGAGAACGATATTATGTGTACTATTGGGCATTATTTTTATGGTACAGTCTGTCTGTGTTGAGGCTGGTGGCAAGGATAAGGTTGGGGCAACAACAGCCGTGTTCCTGAACATTGCTCAGGGGGCAGGACCAGCTGGAATGGGTGGGGCATTTGTGGCAAGTGTGGATGATGTCAATGCCTGTTGGTGGAACCCTGCCGGATTGATTCGCCTTAAATCAAGGGAGATACTTTATGTCAATACACAATGGATAATAGATGGTGTTAATGGAAATTTTATTGCCTATGCCCAACCGACTACATCATATAAAGAAAAAAAACGGGTAATGGGTGGGAGTGTAATACTTGCTAATGTCTCAGGGGTTGATGGACGAGATGGACAGGGTGTATCCATAGGCAATTTGAAAACTGAGAACAGGGCATTTATTTTTTCAACGGCTCTGGGTCTTACCCCGGCTACGGCTATTGGGGCAAGTCTTAAGGCTATCAGCCAGGATCTCGGTGGCTCTAAGGGCGAAACAATGGCTTTTGACCTTGGTTGGCTTTTTTCTCCAAAGGATAATCTTGTCTTTGGCATGAATATTCAAAACATTGGACCAAAATTAAAAACAGAGAATGCCTCTAATGATTTGCCCTTGAATCTAAAGCTTGGCATTTGTTTTAAGCCAACCGTGCTTGGCGATAATGTTAAGGCAGCAGTAGATATTGATGTGCCCAGGGATAATGAGGTGGGTGTTCATAGCGGTGTTGAATATTGGGCAAGCAATGCTGTGGCTATTCGTGTAGGGTTTGAAAGGGTATCTTCCAATCGCTCAGGATATTCTGTTGGTATGGGATTTCGAAGCAGTGGTGAGGGGATGCTGAAGGCTATTAATACCCAGATTGATTATGCCATGCTTTCTTATACAAATTTTGATCCAACGCATAGGGTTTCTATGATTACGAGATTTTAAGGGAAGGATTTACCGCAGAGGCACAGAGACGCAGAGAGAGAATGTGTTGAGTTTTTTCCTCTCTGCGTCTCTGTGCCTCTGCGGTAAGGAATATGAGGACTGCCATGGAATTGACAATCAAATCCCGGATTATGGATGTAACCGAATTATCCCGTACAATCCTACGACTTTCTTATGAGATATTAGAACGAAACAAGGGGACGCAAGGGCTGGCTATTATTGGAATAAGAAGCCGTGGTGTTCCCATTGCTGAACGCATTGTAAAAAATATTGCCTCTGCTGAAAATTGTCCGCTTGAAATGGGGATATTGGATATTACCCTTTATCGCGATGATTTGACCACTATCTCTAACCAGCCTGTTGTGAAACCTACTCAGATTCCTTTTGATATTACCGGAAAGAAGATTATCTTAATTGATGATGTCTTGTATACCGGTCGGACAGTCCGTTGTGCCCTTGACCAACTGATGGATTTTGGCCGACCGGCAAGCATTCAATTGGCTGTGATTATTGATAGGGGGAATCGTGAATTACCCATTCAGGCAGATTATATTGGCAGGGTCGTGGCAACTACTAAGAATGAGGTCATTGAGGTAAGGGTAGAGGAAGTAGATGGGTGTGATGAGGTTTTGGTTTGTGAGAGAGGATGAAAATGAAGACACTGGAAAAAGTTAAACAAATATTAAGAGAGAATTTTGAGTTTTTGACTAATATGTATCGAATTAGAAGTATGGGAATATTCGGCTCTTATGTAAGAGAGGAGCAGAAAAAGGAAAGTGATATAGATATACTTGTGGAATTCAACGAACCTATTAGCTTACTTAAGTTGGTAAACATAGAGAATTTTCTTACAGATTTTATAGGGATAAAGGTGGATCTTATTTCTAAAGAAGATATACGACCTGAGTTGAAGGAAACTATTTTAAGCGAGGTAGTCTATATATGAATCGCAATATTATGCTGTATCTTAAAGATATCACAGATAATATGGAAAAGGCTGAAATATTTGTTCAAGATATGACATATGATGAATTTACGAATGATGAAAAAACTTGCTATGCAGTCATGCGATGTATTGAGATTATGGGAGAGGCAGTCAAACATATTCCTATGGATATTCGTCAAAAATATTCACAAATACCATGGAGAGATATGGCAGGGATGAGAGATAAGGTGATTCATTTTTATTTTGGTGTAAATTTTGGAAAGATTTGGTTGGTGGTAAAAGAAGATATACCTGAACTTAAACCACTTATTAATGCTGTATTGAGTGATCTATTAGATGAAAATAACCATTCATGAAAGGAAATATCAGATGCAATTTTCCCACCATCATCTTTTAGGCATACAAGAATTAACCGTAGAGGATATAAACCTTATCCTGAACACAGCTGCCTCTTTCAAGGAAGTATCTGCCAGAGAGGTAAAAAAGGTTCCTACTCTGCGAGGGCATACAGTTGTCAATCTCTTTTATGAGCCAAGTACCCGTACTCGTATATCCTTTGAGATTGCAGCCAAGAGACTGTCTGCAGATGTATTGAATGTAGCTGTTGCTAATAGTAGTGTGGTTAAGGGCGAGAGCTTGAAAGACACTGTTAAGACCATAGAGGCTATGCAGCCATCTATTATTGTTATCAGACACGCTGAGGCTGGTGTGCCGCAAATGGTTTCAAGATTGGTTAACTGCTGCGTGATTAATGCTGGCGATGGCAGCCATGAACATCCAACTCAAGGTTTATTGGATATGTTTACCATTAGAGAAAAAAAAGGCAGGCTTGAGGGGCTAAAGGTAGCCATTATTGGTGATATTTTGCACAGTCGTGTGGCAAGGTCAAATATCTGGGGATTAACCAAAATGGGGGCAAGGGTAATATTGTGTGCCCCACCAACATTGATGCCCATAGGGATTGAGAGGCTGGGGGTAGAGATAACCTATAATTTGCTTGAAGTAGTCAAGGATGCAGATATTATCATGCTCTTACGGCTTCAATTGGAACGGCAAAAAACCAGCATGTTTCCCACTATTCGTGAGTACGCAGAATTCTATGGATTGCATGAGAGTCATCTTCAAGCAGCTGATAGCGATGTTTTGATTATGCACCCTGGACCCATTAATCGGGATGTAGAAATATCCGGGGCAGTGGCAGATGGACAGCATTCACTTATATTAGAACAGGTGACTAATGGGATAGCAGTAAGGATGGCGGTGTTGTATCTGGTGAGTATGGGGAATATTGGTAATATATGAGAGCCATTAAATAAGTTGACATAAGGGGTGTTTATTTTTCCCTTTTCTGGTTTCAAAGTGCGTTTGTATCGTTTGCCAGCATTCGTCACTGGAGTGAAAGCGTCTTGTGTGGGTTGCTTGACGCCGCAATTCATGCCATTCCCATTCTGTGGGGAATATTGGAACACATCCCATGTTTTTTTGATAATGACAAAGAAAGGTTGGATGGTGTAAAATATAGAGCTCGTGAATTTACATGTGAAATGCGGACAATTTTTGGACACATTCAGCTCGACAGGCTGTTACTAAACTAAACCTGTCCGTAAAACGCACTAAACGGTCACAAACGCAACGGATAATCAACAGACGGACACCCACAAGGAGGTAGCACCTCTGGCAGGGATGTCCCTACGGAATACGAACAACATATTATATGCATCTCATGCCAAATTCCTATTCCGTAACAGCCTGTCGAAAGCAAGACACTTCAAATAATTAAGTGCTTGAGGTGTAGTATGTGATGATAGATCTGAATATCCAATTATCTTGCAACTCCTTGTGTTTCATTGATTCACCTTCTGATATTTGAGGCTAATTCACGAGGTCTGTAGTTAGAAGATTTTCAACAATTCTCGTAATTCTCTTAATTCCGCGTAAAATTAGGTGTTAACGCCTTAAGTCAGTGCTATTCTATTATGTCCCCAGAATTAAGCCTATCTTACTGTTTAACTTCTCGCTTAACGCCTGACCCCTGTTGTTCTCTTGTTAGCGTTTGCTTCGTTGCCTTTTTTCTTTTCTTTTGGTTTGCCAAACTGTTGTGAATTCAATATTCAATATCTGAACCCAGCTCTCCATAAAATCAAACTGTCTTTATCTGTTTTTTATGGTCTTGAATCCAAAAATATATTCCCGGGGACGGTTCACCTTTGTTTGAAAGCTTGCGGTTAGTTGAGAGTGCAATATTCCCCCTTAGAAAAGGGGGTTAGGGGGTTGTATTCTGTAGATGATGTCCCCTTGCCCGAAAGGAATCATATGAAAAACGATGAAAGTG
>JAZDHC010000167.1:0-11155 GCA_043806395.1 Candidatus Desantisiibacteriota bacterium
CACTTTCATCGTTTTTCATATGATTCCTTTCGGGCAAGGAGACATCATCTACAGAATACAACCCCCTAACCCCCTTTTCTAAGGGGGAATATTGCACTCTCAACTAACCGCAAGCTTTCAAACAAAGGTGAACCGTCCCACTTTTTCAATAATCTACCGTCTGAAGCAGCACAGGAATTTCTGGTGTACTAAAAATATTCTTGACTTCAACACGATTATTTAGTATACTTGTAGGCTGAAGGATTATTTCATATTTGAGGGTAATTATGACAACTGAAAATACTATACTAAATATTCCGCTACTTCCATTAAGAGATATGGTTGTTTTTCCGCAGATGGTGGTGCCGCTTTTTGTGGGTAGAAGGCGTTCCATTCAGGCATTGGAAATGGCTATGCTTGATAATCGCATGATATTCTTGTGTGCTCAAAAAAAACCAATTGCTGCTGAACCTAAAAAGGAGGATATCTGTACTATTGGGACATGTGCAGAAATACTTCAGCTATTAAAGCTGCCAGATGGTAGCCTGAAGGTTCTTGTTGAAGGACTTATCCGTGGAAAGATAACCGGATACATAGAGAAAGAGAGTTACTATTGTGTTGAGGTAGAGCCTATACCTGAGAAAAGAAGGAACTCTCCAAGGATAGAGGCTCTTAGCCGAAATGTATTGGACAAGTTTCAGGAATATGTACAATTTTCAGACTATCTTCCCCCGGAAATTATATCCATTGCTGAAAATATTGATGATCCATGCACATTAGCAGATACTATTGCTGCCCACCTGAATATCAAGGTAAACAACAAACAGGAATTATTATCCATTATTGATGTGGCTGATAGATTGGAAAAGCTCTCTGTATTTCTTAATTCTGAATTAGAGATATTGCATCTGGAAAAGAAACTGCATGTCCGTATTCGCAAACAAATAGAAAAGCAACAAAAACAATATTATCTTCATGAAAAAATGCGGGCTATTAAGAAGGAGCTTGGCAAGGACGAGGAGTGCGGCGAGGAGATAGTTGACCTCAAAAAACAGATAAAGGATGCAAATCTTCCTAATGAGGCCAGCATAAGGGCAAACAAGGAGATTAAACGGCTTCAGGGTATGTCCTTGATGATGCCTGAAACTGCGGTGATTAAAAATTACCTTGACTGGCTCATCCATCTTCCCTGGTCAAAAACAACTAAGGATAACCTTGGCTTAAAAAGGGCATCACACATCCTTGAAGAGAATCATTATGGATTAAAAAAGGTAAAGGAAAGGATTATTGAATATCTGGCTGTAAGGAAACTAAACCCTGAATTGAAGGGTACTATCCTTTGCTTTGTGGGACCGCCCGGGACAGGCAAAACCTCTGTAGCAAGGTCTATTGCTACTGCTATGGATAGAAAATTTGTACGGTTATCACTTGGTGGCGTGCGAGATGAGGCTGAAATCAGGGGGCATCGCATGACCTATGTGGCTGCCATGCCGGGCAGGATAATCCAATCTATGCGCAAGGCAGAAAGTAAAAATCCTGTTTTTCTCATGGATGAGATAGATAAGATGAGTGTGGATTTCAGGGGCGACCCATCTGCTGCCCTCTTAGAGGTGCTTGACCCGGAACAAAATGCAACATTTTCTGACCATTACATGGAGGTATCCTTTGACCTCTCGGAAGTAATGTTTATTACTACAGCCAATAACCTTCACAACATCCCCCATGCCTTGCGAGACAGGATGGAGATGATTGAATTTCCAGGTTATACAGAAAAAGAAAAACTTCATATTGCCAAAATGTTTCTGGTGGCTAAAAAGGTTAAAGAACATGGGTTAACCAAAGAACATATTGAGTTCTCAGATGAATCCCTGCTGTATCTTATCAGGGGATATACCCGTGAGCCCGGGGTAAGAAATTTAGAAAGGGAAATAGCCAAGGTATGTCGGAAGATAGCCAGAAGGGTGGTGGATAATAAAAAAGCAAAGAACGGTGCTGAGATAACAATTGAATCTTTGCACACATATCTGGGACCACCAAAATTTAAGCACAGAAATGTGGAAAAAAATCTTCTCATCGGCACTGCAACCGGATTAGCATGGACAGAAAACGGGGGTGAGGTATTGACTACCGAGGTAGTCACCATGCCTGGCAAGGGTGAACTTTTGCTGACAGGCACGCTAGGTGAGGTAATGAAAGAGTCTGGAAAGGCAGCCCTTTCTTATATTCGTTCTCGGGCAGCTGAACTTTCCATTGATCCAGAATTTTACAAAAAGATAGATATTCATATCCATGTGCCAGAAGGGGCAACACCTAAGGACGGACCGTCAGCTGGTATAACCCTGGCTATCTCTATGATATCTGCCCTGACCAATACACCGGTGAATCCAGATATTGCCATGACCGGTGAGATTACCCTCAGGGGAAGGGTATTGCCTGTGGGTGGGATAAAAGAAAAAATATTAGCTGCTCATAGATCCGGCATAAAAACAGTACTCCTGCCACAGGATAATGAAAATGACCTTGATGATATTCCAAGTGATGTAAAAAAAAGCATGGGGTTTAAGCTGATAAGCAATATGGATGAGGTGATCAGATTGGCGTTGAATGGGAAGTGAAAGAAAGAATTCAGGCAGCATAATAAATGATTGCCTAAAATATATTAAGGAGGAATATCAAAATGTTAGTTGGTAAAAAGTATTACCTAATGTCCCCGGGTCCAACATCTGTCCCGCCAGAGGTGAGTCTTGCAGAGGCACAGCCAATCATTCATCATCGCACGCCAGCATATGAGGAAATATTTGGTGAGGTGAATGAGAATCTGCAATATCTCTTTCAAACAACAAGGGATGTGTATACCCTTGCCTCATCTGGAACAGGTGCTATGGAGGCGGCAGTAGTAAATCTTCTGTCTGCTGGTGATCTGGCATTGGTGGTAAATGCTGGAAAATTTGGGGAAAGATGGGGGAAGATATGTAAGGCTTATGGGGTAAATACCATTCAGTTGGATGTAGAATGGGGATATGCAGTTACCCCGGAACAGATTGCAGAGAAATTAAAGGAAAATCCAGAAATCAAGGTTGTTTTTGCTACACTATGTGAAACCTCAACAGCAACCTTGCTGCCTATCAAGGAAATAGGTGAGGTTGTGTCAAAGACAGATGCGTGTCTGGTAGTGGATGCAGTTAGTGGCATGGGTGTTGAGGAATTCAAAACAGATGAATGGCATGTTGATGTGGTTGCTGTTGGTTCTCAAAAGGGAATGATGATCCCACCCGGATTAGGTTTTATTACCATGAGTGAAAAGGCATGGGGTCTGGCTGCAAAATCAACCTTGCCCAAATTCTACTTTTCCCTTGCCGCGGCAAAGAAAAATCTTGTAAACAGACAAACCCCTTATACCCCGGCTGTTTCCTTAATTTATGCCTTGCAACAGGCTCTAAAAATGATGAAGCAAGAGGGGATTGAAAATATCTGGAAAAGGCATCAAATGCTGGCTGAGGCATGTCAGGCAGGGGTCAAGGCACTTGGATTGTCCATTCTTTCAAAAAGTCCGGCTAATGGTGTTACAGCCGTGGTTGCTCCGGCAGAAATAGATGGTAAGGCAATTATCAAGGGATATAAAGAACAAGGGATTATCGTGGCTGGCGGACAGGATCATTTGAAAAACAAGATAGTCCGTGTTGCCCATATGGGTTATGCCGGTACCTTTGATGTTTTAACAGCAATCGCTGCTCTGGAAATGATATTGGCAAAATCTACTTATAGTTTTGAAAAAGGTGCAGGGATAAAGGCGGCTGAAGAGGTGTTTTTGAGATCATAGAGACGCACACAGACTCAGATTAAGATTATCCGCAGATTACGCAGATTACGCAGATTAAGATTTTTTAGTCCACCTTTGAAAGGGGTTAGGGGGGATGCCATCTTATTAGAACATCTGTGTAATCTGCGTAATCTGCGGATAAATTCTTCTCTGTACCTGTGGTAAATTCCCCTCACTATAGTTATGGAGAACACTATGCAATTATCCATCATTTATTTCATATTATTATCTGTTAGTTTCGTGACAGGCGGTTTCGTGGCTTGGCTCATTTTGAAAGGAAAACTGGCACTTGCTGATGCAAATGGCCGAGTCGCGGGCGAAATTGATCGCACGAGACTTGCGACCGCTTTGCAGGAGATTGAGAGTTACAAGACAAGGCTGGCAGATATGGATGGACGAGCTTGGAAACTTCAGGCTGACATGGATATAGCCAATCGAGATTGTGCTCAACTTACCGAACGAGCCATGCGGCTGACTGAAATTGAACAAGCTAACCAGAATCTTTTGACTGAACGCGACAACCTTTTGAAAGCTCAGGCCAACTTCCAGATTACGATCGCTGAACTGAAGATCACACTTGACAAAGAACAAACCCAATCTCAAGAAAAACTTATCCTGCTTAATGAGGCGCGTGAACAGTTGAGTAATCAATTCAAAATACTCGCCAATGAAATCCTGGACGAGAAAAGTAAAAAGTTCACTGATCAAAACCAGACAAACCTCGGTCAACTTCTCAATCCACTCAAGCAACAGCTCACTGATTTTAAGACGAAGATTGAGGAGGTTTATGTCAGTGAAGGCAAAGACCGCAGCGTGCTGACCGATCAGGTCAAGCAACTTATCCAGCTCAATAATTCCTTAAGTCAGGATGCTCAGAACCTTACCCTTGCCCTCAAGGGCGACCGTAAAGCCCAGGGCAATTGGGGAGAAATTATTCTTGATGATGTGTTAGAAAAGGCTGGCTTGGTCGCAGGACAGCATTATGAACGGCAAGGAAGCATCAAAAGCGAAGATGGGCAGTCACATGTTATCCCGGATGTGGTTATTCACCTACCGGGTGACCGACATCTGGTGATAGATTCCAAGATGACCCTGCCAGATTACAGAGCGTTTGCCTCCGCAGAGGCTGAGGAGGAGCGAAACGCTGCACTTAAGCGACACCTGTCGTCAATCCGTACTCATATCAAGGGGTTGTCTGAGAAGAACTACCAGTTGCTTTATGGTTTGAATTCACTTGACTTTGTAGTCATGTTCATTCCTTTGGAACCTGCATTCATGCTTGCTGTGACAAATGATTGCGAACTATTTCAACAGTCATGGGACAAGAATGTCCTTCTCGTAAGCCCCAGTACACTACTGTTTGTCGTCCGCACAGTTGCCTATCTCTGGAGACAGGAGGACCTAAGCCGCAATGCAAAGGATATCTCAAGCCGTGGCGGAGAGCTTTACGACAAACTTGTTGGCTTTGTAGAAGATATGCAAAAGGTGGGAGAGCGAATCCAACAGGCACAGAACAGCTACAATGATGCCCGTAAGAAGTTCAACGAAGGCAGTGGCAATGTCATCCGACAAGCCGAAATGCTCAAATCGTTGGGTGTTAAACCCAGCAAGACCTTACCTGCACAGTGGGTTGGACTCGCCATGGAAGAACCTTCCTGAAAGATAAAAGAATCCACAGAATCAGACTAAGATTATCCGCAGATTACGCAGATTACGCAGATTAAGATTTGTTTGTTTGTTGTCTTTCTTTTATTAGAACATCTGCGTAATCTGCGGATTAATTCTTCTCTGTTTCTTTGTGGTAAATTCCCTTCGCTGAGTAGTTACTGTGATTTTTAATTAACGCAGGAGTGAACCAGTATTACCGCATGAGATTTATTTCTGCCAGAGCTATTGCCTTCACCTCATCCCCTGCCTCAATCATCCCCCCCTTGATCACCTCAGCAAATATCCCTTCCCGCGGCATGACACAATCGCCTGCTTGATAATAAATAGCACACCTGTCGTGGCAAACTTTACCTATTTGGCTTATCCTTAAGATTACTTGTGTGCCTACACTCAAATGTGTCCCAATCTCAAACGAAAGCAGATCTATGCCTTGAGTGGTGATGTTTTCTGCAAAATTACCCGGGACAACGGCAAGTCCAAGCTGTTGCATCTTTTCAATAGATTCCATAGCCAGCAGGCTTACCTGACGATGTGATTTTTCGTCTTGAGCATTGGGGCTGAGATTGGCATGACCATCGTTTTTTAGTCCACAGCCCTCTACCAGCTCCCATGCCTGATTGACAGGCTTTTTCCGCTCACCCTTATTTTCGCTGATGTTAATAGAAACTACACTGCCGATCATTCATCCTCCAATAGCTGACATCTGCCGACCCATGGGTCTGTCTGATTGAAACTGATGTCCAGCTGGTTTATTCCATACTGCTTGAGTTATAATCCCTTGCAATTCCTCATCCGTAGCACCCTGTCGCAGGGGTAACTTCAAGTCAACCTCTGTATCTTGTCCCAGACAAAGCCGCAGGTGTCCGTCTGGTGTAAGCCTCAAACGGTTACAACTCTGACAGAAATGCCTGCTGATTGACGAGATAAATCCAATCTCTCCCATAGCTCCATTTATTTTGTAATACTCTGCCGGACCATTGCCAATTATATCATTACACGGGATCATTTCAAAACACCCTGATAGCCTTTGTTTCAAAATATGGCTTGGCAGATATCGCTCATCCCATTCCGCTCCCTGCTGACTGATGGGCATAAACTCAATGAATCGGACAAACACATGCTTATCAAGTGTTAATCTGGCAAATGATTCAACCTCATCATCATTAATCCCTTTCATTACCACCATATTTATCTTCAGTGGAACTAACCCGGCAGATAATGCCTCATCAATACCTCTGAGTACGGCCTTCAGATTTCCACCACCAGTAATCCTTGCATAACGATCATTATCCATAGAATCCATGCTGATATTCACCCTGCTTACCCCAGCATCTTTTAGTTGAGAAGCAATCGTGGCTAACCTGATACCATTGGTAGTCAGGGATAACTCTTGCAACCCAGAGATATTGGACAAATTTCGAAGGAGATGAAGGACATTTCGTTTGATTAAAGGCTCACCACCAGTTACCCTGATCTTTTTAATGCCTAATTGAACCAGAATTGAGGCAATCCTGATAATCTCCTCATACCTTAATATTTCACGGTGTACCTTCTTATCTATCTCCTTCCACGGTTGACAGTAGAGACATCGCAGGTTACACATATCTGTGATAGAAAGCCGCAGATAATCTATTTGACGATGATGACTGTCCATAAGTGCCATAATTTACCCTATCCTTATCTCTATCCCTTTTGGATTTTCCGGCACGCCTCGCAGGGAACGAATCATGCCCAGAATTGCCTCCTGCATAAACGAACGCACAAATCCATTAAGTGGAATTTTCTTGCCATCAACCACCAACGATACCTTTGACGGTTGTACCCTTTGGATAATGGTTTGCTCTATAAAATCAGTTATATCCTTATAGGCATCCAGCTCAAAGCATGGCATTCCCTCAAATTTACAATCACTTACAACAGCTACAAGATTATTATCCTTTTGATTGCACAGCAAACCTTCATCCCCACCAATTTGACGACGAAATACCTCAATCTTGGGCTTGTCTTCGAGTTTATAGCCCTCGGTCAGGATAATATCTACAGATTGCAGATATGTATGTCTGATATCGTCAATCTGCTTGGATTCCTCTGTCACCTGAAAAAGCATCAGTTTATTTGGGCAGGACAAAACCACAGCATCTGCCCCACGAAGTTGATGCTTGTAAGTATCAGTACCCTCACGGTCAATATCCTTAAGTTCGAGCTCATGACTACAATGTTTAATTATGCCAACCCGATAGCCTCTTTTCTTCAACTCTGGGATAATGCCCTCAATCATCGTAGTTTTACCACTATTCTTTCGTCCGACAATAGATACGATTGGGGGAGGTAGCACCTCTGGCAGTAGTCCCCCTGTTAATACACTCATATTATCCTCCCTTTGGCGTAACTACTCAGCTATTAAGAGATTCGCGAAATACGCGAAAATTCTGATTCACAAAACAACAATAATGATATTCATTTTCGCGATTTTCGCGTGTTTCGTAGTTATCTTTTGGCGTAACTACTCAGGTGTAAATAAGGAAAAAGGGGGATGGTTCATCTTTGTTTGAAAGCTTGCGGTTAGCTGAGAGTGCAATATTCCCCCTTAGAAAAGGGGGTTAGGGGGTTGTATTCTGTAGATGATGTCCCCTTGCCCGAAAGGAATCATATGAAAAACGATGAAAGTGAACCGTCCCGCTTTTTCCATTTTCCCTTTAATCTCTTCCCTTTCCCTTTTGCCTTGCTTACACCCTTTGAATAGTTGGCTGATTCAAAATGTGTTTGAAATAACAATAGCTGAGTAGTTATCTTTTGGCTAAATTAATCCGTACCACATCCTCCAAACGGATACAGCAAGCAACTGTTTCTCCAATATTTTCAATCCCTATTGAATCAATGTCATTACCAGAAACAGACACTGTCAGGGTTTTCTCACCGGTTTTTGTTACTTTGCCCATCAGGATTGTCTCCATGCCCATAAAGGAGGCAACAAACTTATTTATCGGATGGTTTATGATCTCCTCAGGGGTACTGCTTTGAACAATTTTTCCCTGATTCATTACTGCAATATAATCAGACAGTCGGAATGCCTCCATCTGGTCATGTGTTGCCATGATAGCTGTTGTGCCCATTTCTTTCAGGTTTCTTTCGAGATCTTCCATCAGCAATTCACGAGTTGGCAAATCAAGGGATGAAAATGGCTCATCAAGAAAAAGAATTTCAGGTTTGATAGCAAATGCCCGGGCAAGGCTTGTTCGTTTTGCCTCACCACCAGAGAGTTTTCGGGCAGAACGGTTACTTAAGTGACTGATAACAAACCGTTCAAGTAGCTCATTCACTGTATGCCGAATTTCAGAGGCAGAAATTCCCCGGATTTTCAGACCTGAGGCAATATTGTCAAAAACAGTTGCATCAAAAAGAAGGGGTTCCTGAAAAACCATGGAAAGGTTTCTGCGATAGGCAATAGCCGTACTGTGACTCAAATCAATTTTATTGCCCTTAAAATAAATTTCACCCTTGCCAGAGGGGCTCCCTCGTTGCAATTTCAATAAGTTGGCTAATGTCAGCAAAAGCGTTGATTTCCCTGCACCATTAGGACCAATAAGGCTGAGGTGTTTCCCTCGTTCAATAGAAAAATGAGGAATATCAAGAACAATAACATTTCCCCTTTTTACGAGAACATTGTTTGCCTCAAGAACAGGGGATAGCACCTCTGGCGGGAGTAGCACTGGCAGCAGACCTTCTGCCTCTGGCAATCGATTTTTATTCATCGCAACCTTTCACCTTGCTGAATATTGGTAAGAATTACATTTATAGCAAAACAAAACAGCAGGAGAATTATCCCCAGGGCTATGGCAATAGAAAAATTACCCCGACTGGTCTCCATAACCGTTGCTGTTGTCAATACCCTGGAATATCCCTTGATATTGCCGCCAACCATGATTGATGCCCCTACCTCGGAAATGACACCGCCGAATCCTGCCATAACAGCTGTGAGCAGAGGAAGTTTTGCCTCATTTGTGAGAATCCAGACCATTTGAAGGCGTGTTGCTCCCAGTGCCAGAATTTGCAGATGGAGATTAGCAGGCAGATGCTGGATAGCTGACAGGGTAATGCCTGTAATAATTGGTGTAGCAATGATTGTCTGGGCAATGATCATGGCGGTCGGCGTGTAAAGAATCTCCAGAAAACCCAATGGTCCGTTTCGCCAGAGGAAAATGGTGACGAATAACCCTACTACCACTGGTGGCAGTCCCATCCCTGTGTTGATCAAGCTGACCACAAATTTTCTTCCCGGAAATCGGGAAAGGGCAACAGTCATCCCTATGGAAATGCCTATAAACAGACTGATGACCGTTGCTAT
The DNA here is from genome assembly GCA_043806395.1 of Candidatus Desantisiibacteriota bacterium. Classification (GTDB taxonomy): domain Bacteria; phylum UBA9089; class CG2-30-40-21; order CG2-30-40-21; family CG2-30-40-21; genus CG2-30-40-21. The sequence goes on from JAZDHC010000167.1 coordinate 9,813, forward strand.
CCCTGAGATCTTAAGGGATAGCAATGTAATCCCCATCACCTCTGGATCAAGGGTAAAGAGGAGAAAAAATGCCTGTTTTATTCCTTCAAAAATCATGTCCATTATTATTTACCTATTGTAGGGGCAGGTCTTGCACCTGCCCTTTTTTTTGCATCTGCCAGAGGGCAACCGCAAGGGTTGCCCCTACAACCTGCATCTGGAAAGAAAAGGGGTGAGCCATACTTAGCTGTACCAAAATCCTTGATGATTTTTTGTGCCTGTCTGGAAACCATAAAATTCGAGAAGGCTTTTGCACCTGCGGCATTTACCTTCGGCCATCTGGCAGGGTTGATCTCTATGACATGATATACATTAAGGAGTATAGCATCTTCTTCAACTAATACAGAAAGACCAAGATTCTTTTGCATTGCCAGATAAGTACCACGATCAGTCAGGGTATAGGCATTCTTCTCTGAAGAAATACTCAATGTCTGCCCCATTCCAAGACCTGTCTGCTGATACCACTTTTGCCCCTCTGGAAGAATTCCGGCTTTCTGTAATATGGATTTTTCCTTGGCATAAGTTCCTGAATTATCCCCCCGCGACATGTAAAGAGCACCTGAGGCAGCAATCTTTTTGAAGGCTTCTATGGAAGATTTCATTCCCTTGATACCTGCTGGATCCTCCGGAGGTCCAACGATAATAAAATCGTTGTGCATGACAATCTTCCTGTTTATACCGCTGCCTTCTGCCATAAATTTCTCCTCAGCATCAGGTGAATGAACAAGCAACACATCTGTTTCTCCCCTCTGTCCAATAACCATTGCCTGTCCAGAACCTACGGCTATTGTCTTGACAAAATACCCTGTTTTCTTTTCAAAAAAGGGAATCAAGACATCTAAAAGACCAGAGTCCTGGGTACTGGTAGTTGTTGCCAGAATAATGTTTTTCTTCTGTGGCTGTGCAGTAGTGGCAGGTAGCACACCAAAAATAATGGTAAAAATGCATATTATTACTGTGGACAAACCAATATTCTTAAATCTTTTCATTGTTTCTCCTCCTGCTCCATATATAGATTATATCATGAATTGCCAATATGTTCAAGCTTTAATTTTGGGCATGGTTCAAAATTGTTCACCGCAGGGTCACAGATGATACAGAGAAGAACAACCCCCTAACCCCCTTTTTTAAGGGGGAATTAAGGAAACATAGATACTTGCTTACTTGCTCAATTTGTCCTCCTGATTTGAACCATGCCCAAATCAGGAGGGACAAAATAGGCTGTAGGTGTTTAGACTGTGGGTGTTTAGGTAACAAACTAAACAAGCATGGATGGCTGCATTTCCCTAATTCCCCCTTAGAAA